>JBDTVL010000020.1:0-12113 GCA_040007215.1 Flavitalea sp. | reverse complement strand
GAAAGACCAATTGACAAACAAAAATAAAGTATCCAGGATTGATTTAAATAGAGAGATAGCCGCCATTCTGGAAAGGATATATTATTATCCCGAAGTTTATTATGAAGTGAATGCCGCTATTTATTCGGGTTATTATGAAGATGAAAGAGTGTTAATAAAAGATCTGCTGTTTCCGCAGATCAGCGGTTTGTACCAGCATAAAAGGTTTAAAGTATTTAAATCGATCGCTGGCAGGTTCAGGAAATTCTTTATGGATGAAGTAAAAAGAGGAAAATATTCTTTAACGCAATCGGCGTTAGGAGAAGAAGAACAAAAGACCGTTGTTACGTCAGAAGGTCTGATGCCGGGAAGGCTACAGGGCTTGGCAAACCCACTGTTGCAGACATTACTGTCAACGGCAATATATTTTCCTTATTCCGATAATTTCACCGTTCAGTTTACCAGTCTCTATAATGAGATGATCAGTAAAACGGTTAGTGTGCCAGCGGCAACAATAGTATCAGCCGATCGCGATGCGGATGCGGCGCCGGGAAGAGAGGCTTATTCCTGCGGGTTGGGCGCTGTCGCCTCCTGTTACAAGACAGTAACCGTTGATGACGCATATGCATCGGCAAAAGCCACGCATATCATTACATCGGGAGCCGAGCGCAGTGTGGCGGATGCAGCTATTGAGCCCGTGTCGGGAGTCGCCATCAGCAGGGTTTATCATGGCTGGTCGAAGCTGACACAGCAACTGGACAAGCTGATCAGCTTTACCGGCAATGGCGGCGGATCGGAAATAAAAATTGCACGGATCAGCGGCTACCTGCAAACCAAGGAGCAGCAGGTGGTTAGTTTTTCGGGCGATATAGCGACGGTCTACTATAAACGGGGCGATATCAGATACCAGCGCTGGAAGCGTGTTTTCAGCGTATGGGATGTGGATTGGAAAGAGGATAATAAGGAGCAGGTGTATGCTGTTTATGAAGATGATACGCAGGGAACGAAAAAACTAAAAGGCTCGCTGACAACAACGATAAATTTACCCGGTAAACCTTCGCCTGGAAAAACGGTGGCAGATATTAGTTTCGATGTTTCTGTTATTACCCAGGATGAGATCATTACGCAAAGAAATATTGACCGCTACTCTTATTTCCGGGATGCGAAGAATAACCAGGGCTGGGGTTATCTTGGAGATACGAATGATTTTTTATCTGCCGGGAAGGACTGGCCGGTTCTTGATGGAGGGGCAGTGTGGAGTTATACATTACCGAACCGGGGTTATTAAAAAAGATGCTGTGTCATAGTGTTTGATGCACTCCCCATTTATTATCGAATATATTTCACGCAAAAGCGCGTAAGTTAACCAGCCGCGAAGTATTGAATGCGTTTTTGCGCCTTTTTAACTTACGCAGTTTTGCGTGATACACGTCAAAATAAGATACTGATATGGCCTACCCGGTATTTAGAAAACTAAAACCTTACATTAGCTGTTGTTGTGCCGTCGCTTTCGCCGGGATTTTTTATCCGGGAAACATTACTTCTTAAATTGACAGATATGATGAAATTCTTGTCCCAACCCTGGCCCTGGTATGTTGCAGGGCCGATTATCGGATTAATGGTACCAGGCTTGCTGATACTGGGAAACAGACCCTTCGGTGTTTCTTCTTCGCTAAAGCATATATGTGCAGCTTGTATTCCGGCAGGTATTCCCTATTTTAAATATGGCTGGAAAAAAGAAAGCTGGAGTTTATTTTTTGTAGCGGGGATTGTTGTTGGCGCCTGGATTGCGGCCAATGTTTTCCATGGCAACGATCCTGTAGCGATCAGTTCTGCTACAATGGAGACATTAAAAAAAGAAGGAATAACTGATTTTACCTCGCTATTACCGGGTGATATTTTCAATATCCGGCAGGTGTTTACGCTGAGAGGGTTTATCTTTTTTATAGCGGGAGGGTTTATGGTGGGTTTTGGAACAAGGTATGCAGAGGGATGTACCTCTGGTCATTCGATAATGGGATTATCGACATTACAATGGCCATCGCTGGTGGCCACCTGTTGTTTTATGATCGGAGGTTTTGCGATGACCTGGCTTATCCTGCCCTATTTACTAAAGCTTTGATGGTACATCTTAAAAGATAAGTCATGAAAAACATTAAATACCTGGCAGCAGGAATTTTATTCGGGATTGTGCTGGTGAAATCGCAGGTGATGTCCTGGTTCAGGATACAGGAGATGTTCCGGCTGGATTCCTTTCATATGTATGGAGTCATGGGCAGCGCTGTGGCAACAGGAATGATTTCGGTATTGCTGATCAAAAGGTTCAGGATAAAAACAATATCGGGCGAGCCCATTGTTATTGCAAAGAAACCGTATAAAAAAGGGATTGTCATCGGGGGCCTGATCTTTGGCCTGGGATGGGCAGTTACTGGCGCATGTCCCGGACCGGTATATGCCCAGATAGGAAGCGGATACCCTGTTGTTCTGCTTACGTTTGTCAGCGCTATCGGAGGAACATGGGTTTATGGGTTGGTTAAGGAGAAGCTGCCGCAATAAGAAAAGGGAGTAGTATTGGGGAAACAATCAGTTCGAGGTAATCCGTTTTTTGAATGGCTCCGGATACGCAGCCTGTATACATTTCAGCGCCTTGCTGCACGTCGTCTGGAAGAGCGCCTTCCGGTACAAGTAATAAACCTTCCTGTTCTTTCCCACGGTATCGGAGGGGTTGACGTTAAATAGAGGTGTTATACTTCTTTTCTTAAACTTTTGGAATAGGTTGGCGGTTCACCAATCAATTATTCAACCTATGACTGCTGCCTGTTGAGCATCGGTGTAGCGGGCGACGCCACCTGACGGATTCCCCGTTTGCCAATGGTCAGTACGATAAATGCAATCGCTGAGGAGCAGGCCAGGATGGTCGCCAACGGCGTATTGGTATGATTGCTGAATATACTGACGGCCACGGAAGCGATCGATCCGATACCCATTTGCAGCGCCCCCATCAACGCTGATGCGCTGCCGCCGTTCTTTTCGAAAGGGGCCATCGAGAGCGCGCTGGTATTTGGATTGATGAACCCCAGGCAGCAAAGGCAAACAAAGATCAGCGCAATGACCCCGGCAAGATTCAGCCAGCCGTTCAACGACAGCGCCAGAAAAATCGTTCCTGTTATTGCCTGACACATCAATGCCATCTGAACGATCTGTTCACTGCTGTATTTTTTCAATGCGAGAGTGTTCAACTGGCTCGACCCGATAAAACCCACAGATAAAAAGGCGAAGATCCACCCGTATGTTTTGCCTGATACCTTAAAAATCTCCATGAAGACGACCGGGGAGCCTGCAACATAAGCGAACAGGCCTGAAAAAGCGATAGCCCCGGTAACAGCATAGGTATAAAACTGAGGTTCTTTTATCACGAGTACGAAGTTCCGGATGATCGGCCGGGGCTTCAGCGAGATTCCCGGATCGGGTTTATAGCTATCCGGAAGGGCCAGGTAAACGGCAAGCAGAATCAGCGTAGCCATTCCCGCGAGGATCAAAAATACCGATTGCCATCCGAATGCTGCCGTAACATAGCCGCCAACCGTCGGCGCGATCAGGGGCGATGCCCCCAGCACAAGCATCAGCAATGAAAATACCTTTGCGTTTTCGCTGACCGGGAAAAGATCCCGGACCATCGCGATCGACGCTACTCCGGCCGCACAACTGCCAATAGCCTGGATCAGGCGGATCACGATTAGCAAATCCACCGACTTTGAAAACGCACAAGCCAGGGAAGCCAGGATATAGAGGATCAGGCCCAGATAAAGAGGGCGCTTTCTGCCAAACCTGTCGAGCAGTGGGCCATACAACAACTGGCCCGCGCTGATCCCGACAAAGAAGCTGCTTAAGGAGAGTGATACCTACGCCGTGGTAGTATGCAGATCGGCGGCAATGGCGGGGAAGCCCGGCAGGTACATATCTATCGAAAACGGACTCAGCGCCGTAAGGGTACCCAATAAAAGAATCGTAAAAAAATATTGCTTTGAGGAAGCCTGCTTCATATCCTTCATTGCCCAAAATTAGCGGCTTATTATATATACTTGCAGGGGTTTCTAAAACTGCTTCCGGGACCTTCTTTCAAATTAAATGAGAAATGCAAAGATTTGTAAACAAGCCTTCCAGGCAATGCTACAAGTACTCCACTGCCGCTAATTGTGATGTTATGTTCAGATATGCCATATATAGACATTCCTAATCCCAACAGCATAATAAGTTTCCCGGCAGTCTTGGAAGCAGGTTGAGCCATAGTCGTTAATTAATGGTGTTTTGAATCATATAAGGACCTAGTCCATTCCATAAACGCCATGATTGATGTAAGCAGTCGGGTTTTTAGAAAGCCGAAATCAGGAAACGAGTTTTTTAGCCGCTGGATTTTTGGTTCATTATACAGGTATTCTGGTCCTGAACGTCGATCCTTTACCAGGGGCGCTTTCCATTCGCATTTCCCCGTTAAAAGACTCAATTCTATTGAGCATATTTGAAATGCCGATACCTTTTCTTTTCTTGTTCGGATCAAAGCCTTTGCCGTCATCAGATATAACGATCTTAATGGCTGTATTTGCCGATTCCAGTACGACACTTACATTTTTGGCATCCGCATGCTTAATTATGTTAGTCATTTGTTCCTGGATGATCCTGTAAATATTTAATTTCAGTTCATCATCGATAACAGTATTGCCCATATTATATACAAAAGACACCTTGATTCTGAAGTTATCATATAATACGTCCAGTAAATCCTGGACTAATATATTCAAGTCAATATTTTTTTCGGGCACTACATATCCATGTGTCAGCTCCCTGATTTCCTGAATAACCTTTTCAATCAGCTTTAAAGGAAACTGGATTAAAGGTCCAACCTCGTCGTTTTCTTCGCTGGCTATTTCGAGGTACATTTTTGCACTGGCTAGTATCTGGTTCACATTGTCATGCAGCTCACGGCCGATGTGATTTCTTTCATTTTCCTGAGCCTTGATAACAGCCCTGGTTACTTTTTTCTGCTCCTGTACTTTTTGAGTTAAAACTTGTTTTTCCATTAACCGCAACGACTCTTCGGCGCGCAAACGTTCGGTAATATCCTTACTAATTACCATTCTTGCCTTTCCGTTATTGAATTCAATAAAATGAGCTGTGGTTTCTACAACAATTCGTTCTCCATTCTTTTTCAGATGCACCCAATTACTTTTTCGGATATCCTCTTCATGGGGTATTTTGCTCAAATCGCCGTCAAGAGCTTCCCATTCCTCAGGCGATCGGATATCCCTGATGGTCATGTTTAAAAATTCCTGCTCAGTGTAGCCATAGTGACGAATTGCAGCTTCATTCACTTCAAGGAATTTAAACGTGTCGACATCATATATCCATTTTGGAAGCGGGCTTTTACAAAACAGCGTTCGGTATTTCTCCTCGCTTTGAACAAGTTTTTCCGCAGCTTCCTTCTTCTCCTTTTCCAGTCTGCGCTGTTTTACAGCGGCTTCTATTGCATTTGGCAATCTTGTCAACCTGTCTTTAAGAATATAGTCGTCGGCTCCTGATTTAATAATATTGGCTGCGAATTCATCTGAGACCGTTCCCGTTACAAGTATAAATGGGATAAATAAAGAGCGCTCCTGCACAATTTTTAATGCTTCCGCCCCATTGAATAGCGGTAAAATATTATCGGAAAGAATCACATCTGGCCGGAATTCATCCAGCGCCTGTAAATAGGATTCTTTATTCGTTGCGAGGAAGAACTCCTGATTGCCCATGGTTTTCTTCAGAAGCCGCCGAACAATTTCCGCATCTTCGGTATTGTCTTCGAGCAATAATATCCTGAGCGGCGCTGTCATGTTTTATCGGAAGGAAGTTGGTTTAATAATAACCAGTAAAAGCCAAGACCCTTAATGGACTCGGCGAAACTGTCAAAATTGACCGGTTTAACGATATAGCTGTTGGCGCCCAGCGCATAACATTTCTGAATGTCAGGGTCTTCGTTAGAAGAAGTAAGCATAACCACAGGAATATCTTTTGTTTGCGGATCTGATTTTATCTTCTGTAATACTTCTATCCCGTTTACTTTTGGCATTTGTATATCAAGAAGTACAATTCTCGGCCGCCTCACTATTTCAGGCTGTTCTGCATACCTTCCCGTTGCAAAAAGGAACTCTAATGCTTCCTCGCCGTCTTTTACATGAAAAAGATTATTGGCCATATTATTTTTTTTTAGATGCCTGATGGTCAATTCTGCATCATCAGGATTGTCCTCCACCAGTAATACATCTACTTTGTAATTTGTCATAAAAATCTGTCTAAAGGTTTAACGATTATATTATGCCTGAGGAAGGCTGAAATAAAAACAAGCCCCTTTTCCCAATTCAGATTCTGCCCACACCGAGCCCCCTTCTCTGGAAATAATTTTGTCCACCAACGCCAGGCCTACTCCCGTGCCTTCAAATTCCTCAGGGGTATGCAGCCGCTGGAATACTTTAAACAATTTGTCGCTATACCGCACATCGAAACCTGCTCCATTGTCCTTTACAAAAAACACAATGTGGTCTTTTTTAGCAAACGAGCCAATTTCAATACAGGGCTGCTCTTTCTTCCCCGAATATTTGATCGAGTTACCGATCAGGTTTTCCCATACCTGTTTAATCATATTTGGATTGGCGTTTACTGGGGGCAATTCGCCGATACTCCATCGGATTTTTTCATTATTACCCGGAATGACCAGGCTGGCTTTTACCTCATCTACCATGGCCTGCATATCTATAGTCGACTTTTTATTGTCCTGGCGGCTCATCCTGGAAAAGGCCAGAAGATCATCAATGAGGCGGCCCATCTTAACCGTGTTCTTCCTGATCACGGAAGTGATCCTTTTTCCTTCATCATCCAGCTTGTCGTTGTATTCGTCTTCCAGTATGGACGTGAAGCCCACGATAGCGCGTAATGGCGCGCGCAGGTCATGCGAAACAGAATAGGAGAAAGATTCAAGCTCCTTATTCACAGATTCGAGTTGTAGTGTGCGGGCGCGAACCATATTTTCAAGGTTCAGATTAAATTGTTTCAGGTGGGAGTCCTGTTGTTGGATTTCATCCAGCATCTGATTGAAAGTATCGGTTAGAGCTCCGAGCTCATCGGCGCCCATTTTCACCGAACGAACAGAATAATCCTTTTTATCCGAGATCGCTCTGGCGGTTTCAGCCAAAGCCATGATGGGAAGAGAAATACTTTTGAGCAATATCTTTACCAATAGGAAAGCCAGCAGAAAAGAAACAAAGAAAACCAATAAAAAAACACCTGCATATATTTTTAACCTGTCATAAATGGCTCCCATGTCCGATTTCAGGTATAAGGTCCCAAGCGATACGGATTCCTGTTTTACCTGCTCAAACCCTTCCACATGGCCGGCGGAAAAATGATATCCCGGAGAGCCAGGTTCAGCCGGCAATACCTGGAGGGTATCGTCCGAAAGATAATTGGAAAAAAGCTTTCCATTCTTGTCATAGAGGCAGGCGGCAACAATATGTGGTTCGGTCTTAAGCGCAGAAAGGATTTCTTTTGCGTCACCAGGGCTGTCAAATGCCAACGCCGCCGTACTATTGGAAGCAATGATCTTACCGATCGTAGATAGTTTCTCCTGCGTTGATGTTCGGAATACATGCACCTCATACAAAAAGAAAGCGATGCCTGCCAGAAACAAAACGATGGCGTTGATCAGAAAAACGATCCTCAGCAGTTTTTTTTGTATGGGCAGGTTTGCAAATAACATATCATTTGATTTCTGGCGGTTCGATAATATCGGCTACTCTTAACAACTTTGAACTGAGCTCCAGCCGGGCTTTCTTGCACGCGTTTAAACTAATCTGAAATTTTATTTTATTGCTGCTGGTGAAAAATCGGACCATTCCCCCTTCTTTCAAAAACGCAGCATCGTCGCTCACCGTAAGGATGTTTTTGTCTGTTGCGCCTTCAATGATCTCCTTGCGACGCTGAGGATCTTTGATATGGAAGAATAGCACATGACATGTTCCGGCGTCTTCCTCATCCTTGTAATATTTCACTACAACCGGATGCCCGCCTTTCATTTCTCCGGAAACAATTGACTCCAGGTACGCGCCAAAAGGGTTTTCGCCGACTATGCCAATGACGAGAGGTTCGCTATCAGAATGAAACGAGTCGGCCGGCCACTCTGTGAACTGGGTAAAATTGAATAGAAAGACCGCCTTCAGCTGGTATTCCAGCTCTGGCGTCGATTGCGCTAAAACTGAAGACTGACTGAATAATAACCATATCGCAATGCGATATCGGCAGATCCAGATATTTTTAATCAATTTCTTCATGCAAAGAAGAAGATAGCTTTATAATCGAAATGCGATAGATCCATATATACTTCGTTGAATTTGCCTGAACTTCGGCGGTGAGGCAATAAATTCAACGTGGCGATTTTTCAGTAAATGCTGTCCCACAATATTCAATTGCAAGGATTTTCCGATATTCCAGCCAATTCGTACATCCAGCCCGGCGTATGAAGCTACATAGGGATCAGGAAGTTTCGAGGAATACCGCAGAACAGCCCCTGCTTCAAAATGTTTTGAAATATTCATCGAGGACTGCAACAGGAACTGGTGTTTCGGGTCATCGCTTTCAGCCGATGCTTCGTTCATATCTTTACTGCCTGGCTTTACTGACAATTCTTTTTTCACAAAAGTGTACCCTCCGCGCAAATTCCACCAGCTGGCCAGCTGGTAAGTAGCCGCCAATTCCATTCCGTATGCTTTTCCTTCCACGCCATTGGAAAATGTTATTGGAATATTGAAAGGGGCCGGACCGGGTTCTACGCTGCGAATATTGTCATATACATTATAGAACGACGATAAGGAAATAGACAGATTCTTTCGGGGCCGCAAACGCCATCCTAACTGATAGGACATCACATTTTCCGAACGAAAATTATCGCTTCCTGAAACAAAGGGCAGATCTGGAGTTAAGAACAAATAAAAGTCGCGGTCAATTCTCGCCGGCGTCCTGACGGCGCGCGAAACGGCTGTCCAGACGGTCTGCGTTTCCGTCGGCGTCCAGGTAAGCCGGACATCAGGCTGATATTCAAAACCTGTATAACTGTTATGCTCCATCTTCAAACCAGCAGTAAAGCGTAAACGCTCTTTGATCAACATAATCTCATCCTGAAGAAACAAACTATACAGATATAGCCTTTTATGCGCGGGGAGAAAAGCGAATAGTTCAAGGTTGGTAACTGTGTGATCCATCAAGCGAAAATCGAGGCCATAGGTCAGTTCGTGCCGACGGTCTATCTGGTAGCGATTTTGCCATTCAATGTCATATGTCTTAAGGTCTTCAGTGAAACCATTGCGAAAATCCCGCCAGGTATGATCATAGTAAGCCTGCAACTGATAGTCTGCTTTCTCTGAAATGATATGATTCCATTTCGCCAGGATATTATCTCCCCGGGCAATAATTGCCGATGTATCGGCTGCGTCAGGATTAGGTTTACCGTAATATATGTTTTGTTGTAAGGTTAGTTTGTCTTTTTTCGATCCTTCCCAATCGAGCCTAAACCCGCCATTGATCATCCACCATTTATCATTAGCCTCCAGGCCATTCGTGTCGATCGCATTTCCGAGTTTATAACCTGATCCAAAAACACGATAGGAAAGTCCTTTTGCAAGCTGTCCCCCGTAACGAATACTTCCAAGCGCCTGCCCATTACTGCCGGTCGCCGCCTGGGCATACAGGCCTTTTGTATCAGACGAGCGTTTGGTAATAATATTGATCACTCCATTAACAGCATTGGCTCCCCATAAAGATCCTCCCGGCCCGCTGATGACTTCAATACGCTCTACATCTTCGAGTAAAACATTCTGCACATCCCAGAACACGCCCGCATACAGGGGCGTGTACACCGTGCGTCCATCAATCATCACCAGTAATTTATTAGCGAGAACATTATTAAATCCGCGGGCGCTGATGGCCCATTGACTCGAATTAACCTGTGCTACCTGCAAATTCGGCGCAAGGCGCAATGCTTCGGCCAGCGTACGCGCGCCTGAATGACGAATATCCTGCTGAGTAATTACCTGGACGGCGGATGGGGCTTCTCTTAGCTTTTCAGATTTTTTAGAAACCGAAGTGACTTCAATATTCATCAACTCTTCAAGACTCAGGGCTTTCAACAATAGAGGCGACGGCAGGGTATCCCTTGACTGCGAAAAAGCCGCTGAAGACAGCAACGATAAGAATACAGCCGCTAAAAACGTTGTACTCTGAGCGCACTTGCGGCGTGGTTGATTCAAAGGATTGGCCATATTCGCAGATTATTTTTTGCATCGCTTTACAGCAAAAATTATCACACGCACTCCCCTTTTCACGATAAGAGCCTAATTATTAAAGTTATGAAAAAACTGGAAGTTGCAAACAGATATCCTTCTTTCTACAAATTGGTTCTAAGGAAAAGTTAGCTTGCTTTATTGCAAGATGGAATTAAAATTTGAGCTAACCGCTATTGTAATTGTTTAATAACAAGCATGCTTATTAAATTCGCGATAACCAAATTCATTTAAGCTTAACTGGCATAAGTGTTTACCATAAGAGAACCCGATATCATTTCCCCATGTCCAGCGGGAAGGGCCTTATACATTTGCCAAATTGATCCTGATCTCCCAAATTCCATTTTCTGAAAGACTGATCTTGCAGCTAAACTGTTCCGTGGAAGATCCAAACCCTGTAGTTGAAGCCGACGGAAAATATAATTCAAAAAGTATTTTTATTTTGCATTAGCATACAGCGCCGCCAGATCATTTAGGCTTTCATGCATCGTTTTAAGATTAAACTCTTTTAAAACATCCGCCACTTTAAGACTGGCATCATGACTTTCCATGATCGTCCATTCTTCTTCGCCATAGGTAGTCAGCGAAATCCTGTTTCCGAATTTTTTCTGGATATCGGGGAAGAGGCTGACGGCGGGCCAGGTCATTAAAAACGCTTTCTCCAGGTTAATGGGCGCGCATACCCAGTTTCGCTGCCAGCGGTTTGTTCCTGCGATCGATTCGCCTGAGATATCGCATATCTTGCTGGTATCTTTTTGAGTACTGGAAACAACATATACCTGGTGGCGCCAGGCCCTGCTGCTGATCTCCCTTCCAGCTGCATACGCAGATGGCCAAAAAATGATCTGGGCGCCTTTTTCCTTTAACGTCTTCCAGCCTTCTTCAAATTTAATATCAAAGCATATCTGGATACCAATTGTTCCGAAATCGGTTTTAAATACGGGAGGGTCGGCTTCGCCTGGTTTAACGCCTGTTTCCATCTCTCCGGCGGTAGGCCGCATTTTATGATATTCTCCCGCTACGTTTCCCTTGCGGTCGATGAGGACGGCTGAAATATAAATATTGCCCCCGTGAAGCGTATAGGTAGGACAGATCACATAACATTTATGAGCAGCCGCAAATTTCATAAACGGGCTGATCACAGGTCCGGGCGCTTTTTCCGCCACTTTCCTGACATCATGCTCACTACCAATGCGAGTGAATGCAAATACCTCGGGGAGGCAGATGATGTCGGGACGAAAGGGAATCATCTGTTCCATTACCTGCAGCGTCTGTTGTATCATGTCGGAAGTGCTGGTTGCCGTCATATCCATGATTGACACGGTTCCAATATTCACCAAACGGGGAGCTGTCGCTTCGGCCTTGCTGACGCCCTGCTCCAGGGAACCAGGCAAACCGATAGCTCCTGCGCTAATGCCCAAGGATGCATTATGCAGAAATTTTCGTCTTGAGAGGTTTGATTTCATGGCAATAATCTACGGAAAAATCAGGATTAATAGACATTGTCGCTAATAAAGGTCTCTTTTGAATGCAAATGTTCGTTAATCCATGTGAGGGACGATGCTTGCATTGTTCTTTTCTGTTTGTATAAAAGGGTCTGTTGCGATTCTAAAACCTCTAACAGCATTTACGTCTGAGTAGAATAAATATCCCTTATTTCCTATTTTATATATTGGTCCGGTCGGCATAATATCTGTCGCTTGGCTAATCTGGTCAACTTATTTTAGTATAAGACAGACGAGACAAAGGGGGACTTTGTTCGGGACTTGT
>JBDTVL010000019.1:0-12143 GCA_040007215.1 Flavitalea sp. | reverse complement strand
GCGCACCAAGCATGATCGCTTTCATTCCGCTGGCGCAAACTTTATTTACGGTAGTGCAGGGAATAGAACTGGGAAGACCAGAGAAAATACTGGCTTGCTGCGCCGGCGCCTGGCCGATGCCGGCGCTCACCACATTACCCATATATACTTCATCAACCTGGTCGGGATGTACTCCCGACCGTTCCAGCGCCGCTTTGATAGCAATAGCGCCAAGCTGAGGCGCGGTAACAGATGCCAAAGCGCCATTCAGGCTTCCAATCGGCGTTCTGGCGATTCCAATAATGTAAACGGATTTGCTCATAGAGCAAAGATACAATTACTTAAACATTACCTCCAACTCAGTGAAAGTACAGTATCCAGGTTAACGCATTAAATATATGAAATAAGAAGAAGCTTAATTGTTCAGCGGCCGTTCAAAAAATTTCTCTTTTGAGAGAATTTCATTATTAGAAACAGCATTGAAGAACGAATTCCTGACAAGGTTCTCGAACTGTTCATGAAAATGAAGATCGGAATCTGTTAGTTGGAACGAAGCTTTCCAACTAGCTATCTTTTTAAAGGCTTTACGACTTCGATGTTTCAACCGGCTATCACTGATAAAAAATTCGCCGGTGATAGCTTTACGCTTGTCGGGAAATAAGGGTTCCATAGGGTTACGAATTTGTAAAAATGATCTCTTATAAAACGTATTTGCAAAGGCATAATTGCGCCAATAAGCATCATTAATTACATATTCTACGTATAAACCGGTATTCCCATAAAGGGAACATATTACCGCATGTCAACTTTTAAAACATAGTAGTCGGCAGTGATAAAAAGCGTTTTTTCATTAGCGCTTAATGCACAGTTGGAAACCGACTGGTTAATTTTTATCTTCCCTAATATTTTTGCATTTTTATCAAATATCCATAAGCCACCTGGACCGGAAGCATATACATTTCCGCGGCTATCGATCTTCAGCCCATCAGGAGAACCCTTATCTGACCTGCCTTCTGCAGTTGCATTATAAAAAATCCGGGGATTGACAAATTCATGTTTATCGTTCAGATCATACTTATACCATATCGCTTTATCTGAATCGCTGTTGCCGATAAGAATAGACTTTTCACCCGGAAAAATAGCAATGCCATTTGGTCGTGTGATCGTATCCGTTAGTAACACGGTGGTTCCGTTGGCTGATGTTTTATATATTCCCTGGTAGGGGGCTTCCTTCAGCGAATCATCGGCTATTCCATAAGGAGGATCGGTGAACATATAATCGCCATTGCTGAGCGCAATAATATCATTGGGACTATCGAATTTCTTACCCTGGTAATGATCGGCAACAGTAATAAACTCAGCTTTGGGGGCATCCAGCGGCGCATTCATCAGGGCAATTCTTCTGTCGCCCTGCTGGCAAAGAATTAACTGCCCTTTTGTATTCAGCGCAAGTCCGTTTGAACCGGTCTCTCCTCCCCTGGCCACACTACCAGTATAACCAGCAGGCTGCAGGTAAACTTCTTTACCTTTTGCGGCAGTCCATTTAAAAATAATGTTGTTGGGAATATCAGAAAAGATAAGTGCTTGCTGGGCCTCTAACCAAAGTGGTCCTTCGCTCCATTTAAAGCCTTCTGCGATGGTCTCTACTTTTGCTGATGACAGGATAATATTATCCAGCGCAGGATCCAAGCGTTCAATTGTGGCGATCACCGGCTTTGGCGATTCTACCTGTGGCATCGAATCTTTCTTTTCCACGCTGGCTGGATCCGGAACGGGGTCAGTGCAGGAATATAATAATAAGGCAACGACTGCAGGTAAAAGATATTTGCTGTTCATACGGAAGCTTTTATGACTTCCAATATAACAAAAACATTTAACGGACAGGCTATAGCTTATCCGGCGCCGTTATAATAAAGTAAAAATTAATTCAAAGGAGCAAAGTAATATCCTTCTTCGCTGAGAACAAAACTGTTGGGCACGTAACTGCAAAAAGATTTTTTTATGAGTTGCTCGGCTTCTTCCCTGTAGCGCTTTCCAATGGTGGGCGTTCGTAAAGCAAATTTCCAGCTCTGGATTTTAAGAAAGGCCAGATGGCTTGCCTGGGTGATGTGACTGTCGTTGATGTGAAACTTTGCGGCAAGATAATCCTGCTCGTTTTCAAGAAAGGGGTTCATAGGGTTTTTCTTTAGGGTTTGTAATTTCGAACGCGCCTCGTAACTATCAAATAACGGGCGCTTTCTGCAAAAAATTGTGTGTTTGACTCCCGAAAACAGGTATAATCGAGGCCGATACAGAGAATTACGTAGTCTTACGCATGAAATACGCTTCTTTTGAGTGCATTTATTGATCTAAGTCTATTTTTCATCAACCCCGCCAATTCAGCTAATTCTCCTTTACATTTATGAGCACAAGTATTACACATCAGAAAACGACTATCCATGGGCTATCTTCAGATCAAAAAACAAACAAAGAAATATGATGTGGTGATAGTGGGTTCGGGAGCAGGAGGAGGTATGGCCTCTTATATATTTTAAAGGCAGGCGCCGGCGCCAAATACCGGCCATTCGGCGATTTTGATGCCTGTTACGGAAGATGGGAGGTAGAAGGCAGTGGAATGGCGTTCCGGATGAAGTATTAAAACAATATCAGCTCGCTTACGATGAACGGGAAATTAAAGAATCAGTCAGCTTCACTTAATCAGTTTTCTGATATGGACATATTAGAAAAACAACATGTCTTAACGCCATTTTGCGAGGATATTTTTCCCCGCTTTCCCGACTGTTATATTGTAAAATCCGGCCTTATTTAAATAATTTGGTGGCATGCAAATAGTATTTGACATGTCATGAACACGTTAACTTCTACCAGGAAAAAATTCAGCAATACCACTTACCCGAAAGATCTGGTTTGTTTTTCACACCTGAGGTGGAATTTTGTTTATCAAAGGCCGCAGCATTTGTTAAGCAGGTTCGCCAGGCAATTCAGGGTGTTTTTTATTGAAGAACCGATTTTTGATTCAGGATTTGATCTGCTGTCCACTACGCTGAGCCCTGAAAATGTATGGATCATCGTTCCTCATTTGCGCAATGGATTATCTGAAAAAGAAATCAGCGCTGTTCAGAAAGATCTGTTAAATAATTTTTTCCAGCAGATGAAGCTTACGCGATATATGTTTTGGTACTATACGCCCATGGCGCTCTCTATAACCGATCATTTTGATGCAGAAGTAACGGTATATGATTGTATGGATGAATTATCGGCTTTTAAATTTGCGCCTGCTTCGCTAAAGGAATATGAAAAACGTTTATTGAAAAAAGCGGATATTGTTTTCACTGGCGGCCATAGCTTATACGAAGCCAAAAAATATGCGCATGGTAATATCCATCCTTTTCCCAGCAGCATTGATAAAGAACATTTTTCTGTTGCCAGGAAACATAAAAAAGAACCTGCTGACCAGGCATCTATTCCAGGTAGAAGGATTGGGTTCTTCGGAGTGATAGATGAAAGAATGGATATGGACCTGATCAGGTCTGTTGCGGATCAACGGCCAGACTGGCATTTTGTGATCATCGGCCCTGTTGTAAAAATTGATCCTTCAAGTTTACCAACGAATAATAATATTCATTATCTCGGCGGTAAATCCTACAAAGAACTTCCGGAATATCTCGCAGGATGGGATATGGCCATGATTCCTTTTGCGCTGAACGAGTCCACTAAATTTATCAGTCCTACAAAAACTCCGGAATATCTTGCCGCAGGCATGCCTGTTGTATCTACTTCTATCCGGGATGTGGTTAATCCTTATGGCATTAATGGATTGGTCCATATTGCCGATACTCCCGAACAATTTATAGCGGCAATAGAAATGGAATTCAGAACACAGAACAAATCGGGCTGGTTGAAAAATGTGGATACTTTTCTGGCTGATGACTCATGGCATAATACCTGGAAAAGAATGATGCTCCTTATTGGAAATGTTGTTGATAAAAAAGCCAGTAAGACGGATAGGGATTTAAAAATATTCAGTAAACAAAAAAATAAATTGCATTCAGCTATAACCCCTGTTATACCTATTGTCGTTAATCAGCAACAGGTTTCTGTTTAGCCCAAATTTGGAAAAGACATGAGTAGTTTTACGCTATAGGCGTGGTTACGCCAAATAAAATATCGTTAACTCATCAATTATACTTGCCGGATACTAAGGATAAATACTTAGTATCCGGCTTTTTAAACACGTTCATCAAAAAAGTTTTTTTAATTTGACGCAATAAACTATATGCCTTCTTGTATGGAAGGTTTATAGGGATAACTTTGATATGTTAAACGAGGCAAAAAAAAGCATTCATATTTTATTTTCGGACGATGATACAGACGATGCGCTCCTTTTTACCCAGGCGGCAGACCTGATCACTTCACCAATATTACTTTCTTTTGCAGAAGATGGAGAACAACTCATGCGCTACCTGTCAAAAGAAATTCTTCCCGACATGATCTTCCTCGACCTCAATATGCCGGTTAAAAATGGCATTGAATGTCTTCAATCCATCAGGTCAGACAAAAAGCTCGACTGGTTGCCTATTATTATTTATACTACTTCCGATAATCCCCGTGATATTGATACCTGTTTTAAACTAGGCGCAAACCTGTATGTGGTTAAGCCGACATCTTTTGAGAGCATCATCAAAACGCTGAAAAAGATCATTGGCATTGATTGGAAAAAAATAAACAAACCTATACTGAGGGAAAATTTTATGTTTTCTCTATCTTAGGTTTCTTCATTATCGATCCAGCTATTTTTCTTATTTTCCGGCATGGATGTTAAAATTGAAGAAAGCTGGAAAAAGATCTTGAAAAGCGAGTTTTCAAAGCCTTATTTCCTGGAGGCGGTAAACTTTCTGAAAACTGAAAAAGCGCTGCATAAACACATTTTTCCGCCAGGATCTTTATTATTCAATGCTTTTAATACCACGCCTTTCGACAAGGTGAAAGTTGTGATCCTTGGACAGGACCCTTATCACGGTAAGGGACAAGCGCATGGACTGAGCTTCTCCGTTCCCGAGGGCGTTCGTCCTCCGCCTTCTCTTATTAATATATTCAAGGAATTACAGAGCGATACAGGTTCCCGTATTCCTTCTCATGGAAACCTGAGCATTTGGGCCAAACAGGGCGTGATGCTTTTAAATGCCTGCCTGTCGGTTCGGGAAGATGAACCGCTCAGCCATTCGAAAATAGGCTGGATACCCTTTACTGACTCTGTGATCAGCAAAATATCTTCTCTGAAAGAGCACGTTGTTTTCCTTCTATGGGGAAAGTTCGCGCAGGAGAAACAGGCGCTGATTGATGAAACAAAACACCTCGTACTGAAAGCGGCTCACCCCTCTCCTTTTTCTGCAAACAATGGATTCTTTGGCTGCCGGCATTTTTCCCGGGCAAATGATTTCCTGGTCGGGAAAGGCATCGATCCTATCAACTGGTCATTGGAATAAACTTAACTTTGAACAGATGAATGTTATTAAGAGAATTTTCGGCACTGCCTGGGCGGCCTGGATGATCATTGTTTTTATCGTTACCATGCTGATCTTCCTCATACCCTTCCTGCTGTTTTGTTATTTCCAATCCGACAAAACCAGGAATGCCCGTTTTATCGCGTTCTCCAGGGTATGGATGGATATTTACCTACCCCTGATCGGTTGCCCGCTAAAAAAAATCGGAAGAGAAAATTTCAGGAAGGGACAGAATTATATTGTCACCAGTAATCATAACTCCTTCCTGGATGTTATGTCTATCACTCCCGCTATTCCCGGCCCCAATAAAACCATCGCTAAAATTGAAATGGCCCGTATACCCATTTTCGGTATGATGTACAGGGCAGGAAGCGTGCTGGTAGACAGAAAGAGCGATCAGAGCCGTAAAGAAAGCTATAACAAAATGAAGGAAACGCTGGAACTGGGACTGCATATGTGCATCTACCCCGAAGGCACCCGAAATAAAACCAGCGAACCGCTTAAATCTTTCCATAGCGGGGCATTCAGGCTGGCTGTAGATACCGGCAAACCTATTATACCTGCATTAATGTTCAATACAAAAAGGGCGCTTCCCGCCGATAAAGGTTTTTATGCCATGCCTCACCGGCTGAGCATTCATTTTCTGCCCGAAGTAAAAGTTAACCCCGGCGAAACCACGGCTTCCTTGCAGCAGCGTGTATTCGAAATCATGTATAATTATTACGTAGCCAATAAATGATCCTTATCCGCCAAAGAAACTGCGGGTTCTGTTGATACGAAGGTCGCGGAGGATGCCCGATTTAGGATTGATGGTAATATTAAAAGAGCGGAAATAACCTACAGGGGTAACGTTGATGGACATCTGCCAGCAATGCATTTCCCGCGAGATAAACATGGTGAGCGTCTGGATCTTCGTGGTCTTAAAATCATAGTAGGTATTCAGACCCATTTTCCATTTAGGCGTAAAGTTAAAATCGCCGTTAACGCTTAGATTGGAGCTGACCCTGGTTTCAAAATCCGTATAGGTTCTGTTCAAGGTTCTCTGAAAGCTGAGGGAGTAAGAAAGGTTCACTGACCAGGGAATATTGAAATCGGCAAATTCGGCGGGATTCTGCCGCACATATTCCAGTTGCGACATTTGCTCTTCCATATTCATCGGCGTCTGTACGCCATCCAGCACATCGTCCGTCTTAGCGGCATCTTTCTTATCATCCTTGGGCTTACTCTTGAAGCTTGTTGAAATGGCAATATTACCGTTAGTTATCCTTCCGGGATTAAGCCCGCCCCCCTGCCAGGAATAAACATTCTTTCTGAAGCCCAGCTTATCTACCTGGTAAGGATCAAGCGTAGCGCCCATGGTGATATTTATCTTTTCGAAAAGAGTGCTTCTTATATACATGCTTATCGGCGTTAATTTGAAGGAGTCGGCTATAAGGTTATACGACCCGTTGAAGCCGAATCCATCTATAAGCCTTATCTTTTTAATAGCTGCATCACCGGTATCCTTCTTCGACTTCACCTTCATTTCAATATTATTATCTATGCCGAAGCCTATGCCGCCAAATCTTCCTTCAGAAAATCCGCCGAACATAGTACCCTCATACCTCGATACTCGGGTCATGTGCCCGTTTTTAAGCATCAGGGAATCATGATCCCCTCGTGCGAGATCGGGCTTATAGTTGAAGGATAAGGTAGGCCTCACCACATGACGGATAGCTTTTATAGAACTGTTCTTGCCAAATTTTTCAAACTTACCGAAAAGGGCAGTGCTCAATCCAAGACTGAAAGAAAGGTCGTTGGCTCTGTAAAATCCTTTCCTGAATGCGGTATCCACTTTTTCATTTACGGCATCATAGGTTCTGATGATTTGCCTGTTATACCATCGTTCCTGGTAACTGATACCCGGTGAAACCTGCAATGGCCCAAGCGATGGAAGCGACAGTTGAATAGGAATACTATGCTGTGCACCCCACTGGAGCGTGTCTATCAGGTTCCTGAAACTAAAAGCGGAATCATAAAAGTCTATACGGTTACCCAGGTTACTATTAAGACCGATACCCAGTTTTTCATACCATTTTGGCGTTCCTATTGCGTTCTTTTTCTGTAAAGGGTAAAAGGTAGTGGCCGTAAAAGTCACGGTTGGCAGATTGATATTCACCAGCCCGGTATTGGCATTCTGGCTATGGTTACCGGTAATGCCGAGATTATATTTGCCATCCCAGGTCTTGGAATAGGAAATAGACGAGTTCAGTCGGTTATTATAATTCCGCATCGGATTATTCTGAACAAACTGGTTGAACTTGGTAGAACCTGCATTAACATTGGCGGAGAAGGTCTGCCCGGGACGCGCCTTGCTGTCTACCGTATGGCTCCAGTTAAGGTTAAATGTGCGAGTATCATTGAAATCAAGTTTGGGGTCGCTGCTGATAATCTTTGTTCGCTGAATGGTCAGTAACATTCTGCCATTGTACCTGTACCGTTTCCGGTAGGCGGGTTCAAAATAAGTGGCCCATCCGCCATAAGAATACACATCGCCCCGCACAAGCACGTCAAAATTATCGTTTAGCACTTTGTAATAACCAAGTCCCTGCAGGCCCAGCCCAAACTGCTCGCTGGTGGCCAATTGTGGCGGCAGGAACCCCGAATGCCTGCCCTGCGAAATGGGAAAGATACCAAAGGGAAGATAGATGGGCACAGGAACTCCTTCAAATTCAGGATGCACAGGGCCTGTAACGGCAAGCTTTTTATTGACCAGCTTCATTCTGTTGGTGCGAAAAGCAAAATGCGGGGTATCCAGGTTACAGGTAGTGAATTGTCCACGATAGGCATAGAAATCGGACATCGATACTTTCTTTATTTTTTCACCCTGGATATATATTTCTCCCTGCTGGGTATATGTTTGACGGGTAATTCCTTTTTGTGTTTTTGTATTATAGAGAATGATATCAGATTCCATTGTAGTTTCAGACTGGATCATTTTGGGCTTCCCCACCTTTCTTCCCACGGTATCCTTTCGGTAAGTAGCTGTTACCAGGTTGGTCGACTGGTCGATCTCGATACTATCTGCCGAGAGCTCCATATCTGCCTTTTTAATATTAGCGCCATTAAAAAGAATGATCTTTTTGGTAGGTATCTGGAAAATGACCGAATCGGAAGCGCTGTAATTGATGGGCGCATCCAGTGAATCTTTGGAGATATTCATGTTTACCGTATCGGTAACTTTTACCAGAGAATCATTTTTGAGTGATAAACTGTCGTTTGAGGCGGGTAAGGTATCGGTCAGTATCCTGGAAGGAATGGTGGTATCAGCTTTACGGGTTAAGCCTTTATCAAAATTTTTTGGATTTGGATAATTAGCTGAAGTAATGATCGTTATAGATAACAGTATAGATAAAATCCACGCAGAATTATATTTTAAACTATTTTTGCGTCCGTCAATCATAAGTAGGTAGTGGGCAAAAATAGCCATTAATGCCATAAAATTATGTGAAGATTGCCGTATGTTAAAATGAATTCCATACTATGATCAAAAAAATCGGATTAGTTTTCCTGGCTTTTTTTTCTATAGCGGTACTATATTCTTTTAGTTCAGTAAAAGCTCCTGTACAGAAACCGGCTTTACGCACTATTATTGTGGATGCCGGTCATGGTGGGGAAATTCCAGGAGCACGCGGCGCTTACTCGAATGAAAAGGATATTTGTCTTGCAGTAGCATTGAAACTAGGCAAGAAGCTGGAAAAGGAATTTCCGGAAACAAAAATATTATATACCCGTACAACGGATGTTTTCCCTCCCAATAAATCCAGAGCCGATTTTGCCAATGCCAATAAAGGCGATCTCTTTATTTCCATACATGCCAATGCTGGCCCAAAACTGAAACATAGTAAGTTCAATGGCTACAAAACAGAAACTTATTATAAAGGAACCGGAAAGAAAAGAAAAAAATATACCCGCAAAGTTCCCAAATACCAGGTCTACTTCACCGATAATCCTTCCCGTGGAACTGAAACCTATATCTGGGCCGCAGACCGCTCGGATGAAAAAGAACAGTTCATTGCCAATGATGTAGTATCGGAACAGGTATATGATTCCACCGAATTTGTTCCGGATATCAATGATCCGGAATTCAAAGCCAAAGCTTTATTATGGACCAAACGCTTTTTTGATAAAAGCTATTTACTGGCCTCGCTGGTGGAAGAAGCATTTGTGCAGCAGGGAAGGTTCAGCAGGGGCGTAAAACAGAGAAATGAAAAAGGCATCTGGGTACTCCAGGCTACTTCGATGCCCAGTATACTGGTAGAACTTGGCTTTGTGACCTACCGGGAAGATGAAGATTACCTGAACAGTGAGAAAGGCCAGGAAGAAATGTCTGACAATATTCTTGAAGCGGTTAAACGATACAGGGCTGCCACCGAATCCAAATAAACTGTTGCGCCTATCTTTTATTGGCGGAATGGTTTTTTATGTACAATTTTATCCTGTTTTAAAATACCTCTCATGAAGATCTCCAATGAAACGAAAGTCGGGGCGCTTACGGCAATAGCTATTACCATCCTGATACTTGGCTTTAATTTCCTGAAAGGTAGTAACCTCACCGACAGGAATGATAAGATCTATGCCATTTTTCCGGATATTAAAGGGCTCACCGCTTCCAATGCCGTATATATTAACGGGCTCCAGGTGGGAAAAGTAGCCGACCTCCATGAAAAAGACAAGAACCTCTCAGGGATCATTGTATCCCTGACGCTAAATAAGGATATCCATATACCCAGTAATTCTATGGCTATCATTAACAGCGACCTGCTGGGATCCACCTCGCTTGAAATTATTTTAGGTGACAACAAACAGGACTTCATTAGAAATGGCGATACCCTGCAATCAACCGCTAAAGTGGGTATCATGACGGAGATCACCAAAAGCCTGAACCCGGCTATCGCAAACGTAAATAAAACGCTGTCTTCACTCGATGTGCTGATCCAGCAGCTCAACTCAACGCTCGATCCGAATACAAAAAACAATCTCCAGAGTATTATCGCTTCGCTGAGCGCCTCTACTAAAGCGCTCGAAAAGATGATCAATGCGCAAAGCGCCACTTTAGGAAATACCCTGAAAAATGTGGAAACAGTTACCGGCGCGCTGGCTAAGAACAGCGGAAAAATTGACAGCACGCTCGGCAATCTCGAAAAAACTACGGCTCACCTAGCACAGGCAAATTTTGAAGAAACCCTGCAGTCAGTTTCCAAAACCATGAATAAGCTGGAAACCACTATAGCGCTGATCAATAGCAAGAACGGATCGGTAGGCATGTTGTTAAATGATCGACAATTCTATGATGAAATCAGGATGACAAATCGTAGTTTGACTACCTTACTGGATGATTTCCGAGTTAATCCCAGGCGGTATGTCAATATCTCGGTGTTTGGCAAGAAAACCAAGCCGGCCCCGCTTATGCAGCCGATATATGATTCTATTCCCGGTAAATAAGATGAAAGAATTACTGCTGCTAGCGATTGTTGTTTTCTGTTCTCTCGGTTATGCACATGCGCAGTCAAAGCCTGCTGCGCCGGCGCCTGCCGACACCCTGAAAAGAGTAGACATACTCAGCGCAGACCGATACGGCTTCAAGAAAAATGATTCTCTTTCCGAAACATTGGTTCTGGTGGGCAAAGTAAAACTGAGGCAGGACCACACCCTGTTTTATGCCGATAGCGCCATTTACAACAGGAATACAAAGATCATTGAAGCCTTTGGTAATGTACATATAAACGATAACGACACTACGGACATCTACTCCGATTATTTATTGTATCATGTAGATACAAAAATGGCCAACTTAAAAAAGAAAGTAAGGCTTACCGACAGCAAAAGCAATCTCTATACCGAAGACCTCGTGTATGATGTTAACCAACAGATAGGCGTATATACCAATGGAGGCAAAGTCGTTAATGGATCCTCTGTACTCACCAGCCAGGAAGGAACTTATTATGCCGATCTCAAAGATGTTTATTTCAAAAAGGACGTTAACCTGAAAGATCCAAAATATACGCTCAGCTCTGATTCGTTATTGTACAACACCACTACCCAACTGGCTACATTCATTGCCAAAACATATATTATAGACAGCGCCAGGAGAACGATCCTCACCAGCGAAGGCTATTATGATCTGAAAAACAGAAATGCCAGTTTTGGAAAACGACCAATAATACACGATGGAGCCACGATCATTATCGCAAATGATATACAGACCGATGATAAAACAGGCATAAATATATTAACCGGCAATGCCGTATTTAAAGATACCGCCCAGGGAATTGCAGTACTGGCCAATTCCATTTTATCTAACCGGAATCAAGGATGGTTCCTGGCTACGCAAAAGCCCCTGCTTATTCTGAAACAGGATAATGACAGCACTTTCATCGCCGCCGATACCCTGTATTCGGGCAAGATCAGTACGCTGAAAAAAGAAAGAGATTCATTAATCGCTGCCAGGAAAGATTCTTCTCAGCCAAAGGCTGAACCGTTAGTAAGGGCCCTTAAAAATGAAAGTGATTCTTCCTTAGCCTTCACGGAAACAGACTCTCTGCTTTCAAAGGATGGCCAGCTCGTTAACTCGCTGAAAAAACAAAGCGATTCTTTATTCTCTGTTAGAAAAGATTCTGT
>JBDTVL010000018.1:0-12196 GCA_040007215.1 Flavitalea sp. | reverse complement strand
CATTATTCCGGTGGTCGTGCACGTAATGTATAACAGGGACGAGCAGAATATCAGCGCGGCCCAGATCAAATCGCAGATAGATATACTTAATAAAGACTTTCGCAGGCTTAATGCCGATGCAGTCAATACCCCGGCTTCCTTCCGTGAACTGGCCGCCGACACTTATATAGAATTCAGGCTCGCCGCTTTTGACCCGCAGGGAAAACCCAGCAGCGGGGTGGTACGCAGGAAAACTAATATTGAATATTTCGGCATCGACGACAGGATTAAATCGTCGGCTATCGGCGGCGATGATGCCTGGGACGCTTCAAAATACCTTAATATCTGGACCTGTAACCTTACCGGAGGCGTGATCGGTTATGCCAGCCTGTTAGGAGGACCCGCCGCTCAGGATGGCGTAGTGATCCGCTTTAATGCCTTTGGCCTGATTTCCGGATCTTCCACAGCTTTCGGAAAGGGCCGTACCGCTACTCATGAAATTGGTCACTGGCTTGGACTTCGTCATATATGGGGAGATGAATACTGTGGTAATGATAATATTGATGACACGCCTCCGCAGCAGGGACCAAGCAGGGGATGCCCTTCAGGTATAGTTACCTCCTGCAATAATTCTCCCGAAGGCATCATGTATATGAACTTCATGGATTTCACAAACGACGAATGCGTGAACATGTTCACCTTCGGACAGGCTCAAAAGATCAGGGCGGTATTTAATGAAGGCGCTCCCCGGTATGATCTGCTAATGTCCGACAGGGCCAATGGAATTCCTCTAGAAGATACATCCGATCTTGTAGCGCCGCCTGCCGGCGAGATCAATATCTATCCTAATCCTTCTTTCGGTCAGCTTACCATTCGTTTCAGGTCTACAGAAGAAGGGAGCAACAGGATTATCACGATCTATAATCAACTGGGTCAGGCGGTAAAACAATTAAGAGCTACCGGGCAGCAGACCATCTTAAATACAAGCGGCCTTAAAAACGGAACCTATTATCTGAAAGCCGATAACAGTTCCCGCGCGCTTAAATTTACTATGGCGGTAAAATAATCCTGGAAATATTTCCTGTTTTTGATGAGTTTTTGACTTGTCACGTCTCTCTCATAGAGCATATGCTGCACAGTAGCCAGCGTATGCTTAATTATATGATGAAAAATTTTCTGCCTGTCCTCAATTTCAATAATAAAGGACTTCATGGCATAACCCTCTGCTTTTGTGTTTTTTCTTTGGCTTGCCATCCGCCAGTCAGTTCTGAAAAAGTTCTTCCACCCTTTGATAGTGTTGTCAAACAGGATGCCTGGCGCGTAATCGGTTTTGGAGGAGGAGGAAATACCTATTGTCCAACGGTTAGCCCTCATAATCCAAACTTCATGATGATCAGTTGTGATATGACCGGATCTTATCTTACGCGCGATGGGGGACAGTCATGGAAAGGCTTTAATATTATGGGGCCGGTGCGCTCTTTTGTTTATGATCCATCCGATTCCAATACGATCTATGCATTATCTGCCGCTCTTTTCAAAACCAGCGACAGGGGAAGAAGCTGGAACGTTCTTTACCCGGCTTCCACTGATATTGAAAAAGTAGCTTCAAAAGGAGATGAAGCGAACGAAACCATCGTTACCCGCGACAGGAAAATTAAAAAAGTTATGGCGCTGGCCGTAGACCCTTCGAATTCTAATATTTTATATGCCGCAATACTGGAAGATGAGGAAGGCTTTTTTTGTACATCCACCGATCGGGGAATGCATTGGATAAAAGAAAATAAAATAGAGAATGGAATAAAAAATATTTATGTGTTACCTGCGTCGCCGGCGAATGACAGGACTATACTGGTAACCGGACGACATAGCGTATGGCAAAAAAAAGGCGGACAATGGAAAATAAATAATGGGCCTGCAGGCGTAAAATATATTTCGCAATATGATGGAGGATTCGACAGCGTTCATAACAGATTTATATTGTATGCCATCAGCGGTAAGTCAGACTTCAATCCCGCCGGAGATCTATCCGGCATCTATTATTCTGAAAATGGCGGACAAACCTGGGAGAACCGGCAGGAAGGCGCTTTGCAACTCGGTATAAAAGGAAATGAGCAGCCGCAGTGGAGATGTATCGGTACCAGCGCCAAACATCCTGAAACAGTTTACCTGTCGTACAGCAGGCTAATGATCAATAAAGATACCGCCTCCATGGGCGTTGCCAAAAGTACAGACTATGGAAAAACATGGACCTTCTCCTGGAAAGATATGCTTACCCCCAAAATAAATATTTCTGCCGCTAATTATACCGGTGGATGGATAGATGAACGCTTCGATCCAATGTGGGGAGAAAATCCGTTCTGCTTCGGCGTATCGCCCAATGATCCTTCCATCTGTTATACTACCGATTATGGAAGGGTGGTAAAAACAATCAATGGCGGCGCAGACTGGATACAGTGTTATACCAAAAAAACAGAACAGGGAACATGGACCACTACGGGCATCGATATTACTACGGGATATGGATTGGTTGCCGATCCATTCGATAGCGCTCATCTGTTTCTACCTACTACAGATATAGGGTTGATGGAAAGCGCAGATGGAGGCGCCAGTTGGAAAAGCGCTACCAAAAATAATGGCGTTCCGGAAGAATGGGTGAACACTACTTACTCGCTGAACTTTGACCCTGAAGTGAAAGGCAAGGCCTGGGCGACGATGAGTGTTATTCATGATCTGCCCCGTACAAAAATGTTCAGGGAACATGGAATACTCGGCTATAAAGGTGGAATACTGTTAACGGTAGATGGCTGTAAATCGTGGTTGCCTGTCAGCGCATCTATAGGCGAAGCTGCGGTTACCGACCTGATGATGGATGCTTCATCAGCAAAAAATGAAAGAACCCTGTATGCCTGCGTGTTTGGTAAAGGCGTATATAAGTCTGATGATGACGGGCATTCCTGGAAGAAAAAGAATAATGGACTTGCCGGCAAAGAGCCCTTCGCCTGGAGAATCATTAAACGGCCATCTGATGGCGTATTGTTTTTAATCGTCAGCCGGAGAAGCCTTGATGGAAGTATTGGGAATAGCGGAGATGGAGCTGTTTATCGTTCTGATGATGGCGCCGAATCCTGGAAGGCGATTACGTTGCCTGAAGGAACAAATGGCCCAACAAGTATATTGATCGATCCTGATCGTCCGGAAAGAATCTTACTTTCTGCCTGGGGAAGAAAAGTGAACGACAAATTTTCTTCTGATACTGGAGGAGGAATTTTTCTTTCCGAGGATGATGGAAAATCGTGGACCAATATGTTGCCGGCCGACCAGCATATTCATGATCTTACTGCCGATAACAGAAATAAGATATTTTACGCCTGTGGATTTAATAGTTCGGCTTATCGTTCCGCTAATGGCGGAAAGAACTGGCAAAGAATAAAAGGGTACGATTTTAAATGGGGGAAAAGGGTAGACCCTGACCCTTTAGATGTCAGCAAAATCTACATCTCTACATTTGGCGGAGGCGTTTGGTATGGACCTTCTGAAGGCGATCCCAATGCCAGGGAAAATTTATTTTCACCGCCATTTCACCCCTGATCCGTTTGCATTCTATTTCCCAAAATCCTTGAACAGCTAAGGTTTTGACGGAGTGAGGGTTTTTTATTTCCCCCAAGATTTTTTTACAGTTGTATTTTCGCATTAAGCAGTTCTTATAAAAGAAATATATTTTTATAACAGCTTCTGATGCTTATGAGCCTGAAAAATGAACTTCTTACTGATGGTGAGTTGATAGCCGCTTCCTGCGAAGGCAATGAGGAAGCATTCAGGATGCTTTTCGATAAATATTGGAACGACTTATACAAAATTGCCGCTAAAAGGATTTCTTCTGCGGAAGATATTAAAGATTTACTGCAGGATGTATTCCTTTCTCTCTGGAATAATATCCGGGAGGTTAAAGTAGCCGATTCATTAGGCGGTTACCTATATGTTTCCTTAAGAAATAAAATTCTGAACTATTATCAGAAAAAGGATACCAGGCTAAAGGCGCTGGCCATTCATCCCTTTAAAGCAGCTCAATCGGAGAATCAGGCCTGGATCAATTTACAGACTCGTGAATTACAGTTATTCATTTCACAGCAGGTGGCCCGGATGCCACCGCAAATGAAACAGATTTACCTGCTGAGCCGGGAAGAGCAGTTAACCAATGCTGAAATTGCAGAGCTGCTGGCGCTCGCGCCGCAGACGGTAAAAAATCAGTTATACCGGGCGCTCGAAAGGATCAGGGTGGAACTGAAATCACGTAATGCTGAACTGGTCATTATGTATATTCTCGCAGCCCGATATTTCCGCTGATATTTTTTTTTATTTCTTATGGCACTTTTGCTTCGCTCAACTGTTTTAGTTAGTAAAGGTTGTGTAGATGCAAAATCTTGAAGAGCTGATCAGGAAATATAATGCCGGCAGTTGTTCTGCGGAAGAAAAAGCCGTTATTGAACAATGGTACCAGTTTTTCGATTGGCATCATCCGCCCGCAGGTATTTCGGATATTGAACTTGCGCGTTTGAAGGAAGACGCCTGGCTGGCTATTAAAAATAAAAAAACTGTCGATACTCCTGCAAAGATTATCGAAGGCGCTTTCCCCGTGGTTCGAAGATTACGTAAATGGCCTTATTATGCCGCCGCTTCTATTGTTCTTTTGCTGGCAGCCATTGTACTATACCAGTTTTATTTTACCACGAATAAGCCTGCTGTTGTTCCTGTGGCAGAAACGCCCAAAACGGCTCCCGACCTCCCTCCCGGAGCCAGTAAAGCAACGCTGATATTAGCAAATGGAAGAGTTGTGTCGCTGGATAGCGTCATGAATGCTTCACTGACTGAGAATGATGGAACACGCATTAGCCAGGGATCAGGTACACTTACTTATAATGGTATTGTCGGTGGCGCAGACGAAATATTATTCAATACGCTTTCCGTTCCACGGGGCGGCGAGTATCAGTTAGCGATGTCCGATGGTACAAAAGTGTGGTTGAATGCCGCATCTTCGTTACGATTTCCCACGCGTTTTGCCGGAAAGGAAAGACTCGTATACCTGAGCGGCGAAGCTTATTTCGAAGTGGCTAAAAATACGAAGATGCCTTTTCGTGTAATGACAGAAGATGATATGATGGTGGAAGCGCTCGGAACTCATTTCGACATCATGGCCTACAATGATGAGCGGGCGGTGAAAACTTCACTGGCAGAAGGTTCTGTTCGGGTAACCAAACAATCGGATACGGTATTGCTCAAGCCATCTACCATGGCGGTATGGCAAAAAGACAACAGAAAGTTAAGCGTTGATGAAGCCGACCTGGAAAAAGTTCTGGCCTGGAAAAATGGCATGATTGAATTCAGGGAAGATGATCTTCCTTCTATCATGCGCCAGATATCAAGATGGTATGATGTGGATATACATTTCACCGGACACGAGCCCAAAGGACGATATAACGGATCAATACAACGGCAGGCAAAATTGTCGCTGGTATTGGAAATACTTAAAGAGGCTGGTGTAGAATGTAATCTGCAAGGGAGGAAACTGGAAGTTGAGGAAGACTGATGATGTAATAATGGATTTATCCTGCTGATCATAAAACCGGAGACGTTGCTGCGTCTCCGGGTAATAAAGGTCAAACAGGTAAACATAAATTGACGTAACGCTTATTGTTTAACCAAAACTGTTCAAAGTTATGCAAATTAACAAGACCTGCAAATGGGGTCTGAGGTTGTTCCCGGCAACTTTAACCATCAGGATTATGAGATTAACCGCTATTATTTTATTGGCCGCTTCGCTTAATGTAACAGCGTCGGGGTTTTCACAGGAAGTGACGCTGAGCGTCCGCAATGCCCCCCTGGGAAAGGTTTTTAAAGAGATTCAAAAGCAAACAGGCTGCGCGTTCTTCTATAATGTAGACCTGCTGCGTGGCATTCCCAAAGTATCGGTGGCCGTGACCGGCGCCAGTTTACGGGAAACGCTCGACCGGTGCCTTATCAACCTGCCGCTGCATTATGTCATCATTGACAAAACGGTCGTTATTAAACCCAAAAAAGAAGTTCCACCAGAAATATTGGTTACGGCGGAACCGGTTGCCGATATTACCGTAGAAGGTATTGTCAGATCGGCTACTGGCGAACCGCTTAGCGGCGCTTCTGTGAAATTAAAAGGCATTGATGGAGGAACCGTTACCGATGCAGCGGGTCATTTCTCCCTGCGTATTCCTGAAAAGGGAGGAGTATTGGTTATTACTTATGTAGGATACCAACCTTTCGAAACAACTATCAATAAAAATGAATCCCTGCAAATCCAGCTTGTTGCTCAGGATGTTAAAATAGAGGAAGTGGTAGTGGTAGGTTATGGGGTTCAGAAGAAAAGCGATCTTACCGGATCGATCAGTTCCGTTAAAGGTTCTGACCTTACCTTACTACCTGTTCAGCGTGTTGACCAGGCTTTACAGGGACGTGCAGCTGGAGTATATGTGTTGAACACAGATGGCTCTCCCGGAGGTAATACCACCATCAGGGTCAGGGGAATGAATTCTATTAATGGAGGGAATGGGGCATTGGTAGTGATCGATGGACTACAGGGCGGCAACCTGAATTCCTTAAATCCAAATGATATCGCATCTGTAGAAATATTAAAAGATGCATCGGCAACCGCCATTTATGGTTCACAGGGCGCCAATGGCGTTATCCTGATTACCACGAAAATGGGTAAGAAAGGTAAACCGGTTATTGATTACAGCTACAGCCTCGGCGCCCAGCGCCTCCGAAAAAAGCTGGATTTTATGAATGCCGGAGATTTTGCCAGAACATTGAATGCAGCAACAGCTATGGAGAATGGATCGGGCGTTCCGCCTGAACCTATTTTTACCAATGAAGAAATAAAAGGATGGGATAAAACAGGCGGCACCGACTGGCTCGATGTGATCTATAGAACCGCATTGATACAGAACCACCAGTTGTCAATCAGCGGAGGTTCGGATAACCTGCGTTACCTGGTGTCGGGCGGATACCTCGATCAGCCTGGTATTTTAAAAGGATCGTCCTACAAACGTTTATCCTTACGCGCTAACCTGGAAGCCAATATTAATAAATGGGCAATGTTCGGTCTGACGTGGGCGGGATCAAAAGAAGATGGGAATACAACGCTCGCCGGCGGCGGAAATTCGGAAGTGGACTGGCGCGGTAACCCATTGAGTTCAGCCTTACGCTGGGCGCCAACCGCTGTACTGTATAATCCCGATGGCAGTTATGCAAAGCATCCAAACTATGGCGCAGGCAGCGCTGGGAATCCTTTAGCCAATGCCATTGAACCGTTATTCGACAATGCGACTATCAGGAACAATATCAATACTTATCTTGATTTCAGGATATTACCAGTTTTGAAACTCCGGGTATCTGTCGGCGCCCTGTTCACCAATGTAAACAACCTCGACTATTATAATCGTAAAACCAAACAGGGCCTGGCTAAAGATGGCTATGGAGAAGGCTTAACCTCATTAACAAAAAGATACCAGAACTCTAATATTCTTACCTATGAAAATAATTTTGGAAAACATCATCTGACTGTAACCGGCGTTGCAGAACAGCAATATGAAAGAGGAAATATCTCTTCGCTGGTGGCCCAGAGTTTCCTGCTTGACCAGACAAAGATATTTGATCTTGGCGCCGCTTCAAATATTGTGAATTCTTCCAGCGCTTATGAAAGAATACTTAACTCTTACCTGGGAAGGGTAAACTATTCCTTCGCCAATAAATACTTATTCACGGCCAGTTTTCGTGCAGATGGCTCTTCGGTATTTGGCGCTAATAATAAATGGGGATATTTTCCTTCCCTTTCGGCGGCCTGGAATTTATCGCAAGAAAAATTCATCAAAGAGCTGAATGTATTTTACGATCTTAAACTTCGCGCTTCCTGGGGTATTACCGGTAACCAGGCCATATCGCCTTACCAGACATTTGCCAGCGTAAGTTCGGGTTATAATTATCCTTATGCCGGCACAGACGCTACAGATATAGGTTTCAGGATTACCTCTGCCGCTAACCCCTCGCTGAAATGGGAAAGCACTACCCAAACTAATGCAGGCATCGACTTCTCTTTATTTCATGGAAGACTGACTTCTTCCTTCGACTATTACGTTAAAACCACAAAAGACCTTTTGCTGCTTCGACAATTGCCTACTATGACGGGGCTCACCAGTATTATCGATAACGTAGGGTCCGTGGAAAATAAAGGAATAGAGCTTTCTTTAGGAGGCGATATCCTTACCGGACGTATAAGATGGAATTCGGGATTTAATATTTCAGCTAACCGGAATAAGGTGTTGAATATCGGCGATAATCCATTCCTGAGTTATAACGCTACATTGGGTGGATTTGGCATTGGCCGCCTACTGTATCTCAAAAAAGGAGAACCCTTTGGACAAATGTATGGATTCGGATATGAAGGCATCTGGAGCACAAAGGAAGCCGCGCAGGCTGCAGCATACGGTCAGTTACCCGGAGATCCGAAATATACCGATGTGAACAAAGATGGCGCGATCAATTCAGATGACCGAAAAGTGATTGGCAATGCTATTCCTAAATATATCTTCGGCTGGACAAACCGTATTTCCTTCGGCAATTTCGATCTGTCGGCGCTGATACAGGGCGTGCAGGGTAATGATGTGTTTAATACGCCGCAGATTCGTTTGGAATCAACCTATGAAGGTAAAAGCGCCAGGTTGCTTGACAGGTGGACGCCGGATCATCAGAATACGCAGATACCCGCATTCACCGATGAGCAAACGCGGATCGATGCCAACCTGGTCAGTACGATAGCTCTTCCCGGAGATGAAGTCAATCAAACCAGCCATTTCGTAGAAAACGGCTCTTACCTGCGATTGAAAAATGTTAACCTCACTTACAATATCCCCAGATCGGTATATGGCAAATGGGGAATCGCTAATGTAAAGATTTATTTCAGCGGGATGAACCTGGTTACGATATCCAACTATTCGGGATTTGATCCGGAAGTAAGTTCTTTTGGAGGAAGCGATGCGCGTATTGGCGTAGACTTCAGTAATTACCCTACTGCAAAAACCTATACGTTCGGACTTGATGTATCATTCTAAACACGACTAACATGAAAAAACTTATAACTAATTCGATATTGTTTTCACTGCTTTTTATTTTCCTGGCCCTCACAGGTTGTAAAAAGCTTACGGAGCATCCCATCAGTGTCGTAACGCCAGATGACTTTTATAATACTCCGGAGCAGGTAGAATCGGCATTTGCCGCCTGTATGAATGAATTGTATAATGAATGGGAAGGCTATAATGGCGCCGGCGAAGCTGTTTTTATCAACGACGACCAATTTTACGGTGGCGATCTTAATATTACCAGTTCGCATGCTGATGATCTCTGGAAAATGCATTTCGGATCTTTACTGAACATCAATGCAGCGCTGAAAGCGATTAAAAAAGGAAGCCTGGCTGCAACCGATCAGGAAGTAATTGATCAACTGGTAGGACAGGCAAAATTCCTTAGAGCTTATAATTATTTTATGCTGGTAAGAATGTTCGGGGGAGTTCCTTTGCTAACAGAAGATTCTCCGGATCCGGTAATGGAAGATATAGGCCGTTCCACTGTCGCTGAAGTATATGCGCTTATTGAAAGTGATTTTTTGGAAGCTGTTACTAAATTGCCGGATAGCTGGTCAGGACAGCCTGGTAAGCCTACTAAGGGAGCGGCCAAAAGTCTGCTGGCAAAAGCTTATCTCACCATGGCTACAGCGCCGTTGAATGAAACGGATAATTATGCAAAAGCTGCGGCCATGGCCTGGGAGGTGATTCAGTCAGGAACCTATCACCTGGAAGAAGATGTTAGTAATGTATTTCAGGATAGTCATAAGTATGGTCCTGAAATGATCTGGAGCCTTAATGCTAATGATGTTGACAGGGCAACTGACCCTCATGGCTATGCGCCTGATTTTTTAGGCGGATGGAGCGGTGGAAAAGTAGAGCCTGACTTTGAAGTGAATTTCCCCGATCAGCCAAGAAAAAAAGCTTACCTGTTTTATGAATATAACGGCATCCCTTATACCGATGCATCATGGTCGCCCGATAATTTCCCCTTCATTCAGAAATACCTTAATGTAACTTTCGATGATTTTGAAACCGGAAGGTCGGTGCTGAACATGCCAATCATACGTTATGCAGATGTGCTTCTGATCTATGCCGAGGCAAAAAACATGGCTAATGGCAGCCCTACCCAGGATGCCGTTGACGCTATTAATGAAGTCAGGGAAAGAGCTAATGGTTATGTTGCCAATGCTGGTTATCCTAACCTTACGGTTGGTTTATCCAAAGAGGCTTTTGACGAAATTGTGATTCAGGACCGGAGCCTTGAACTGTGTTTCGAGATGGACAGATGGTTTGATCTTGTGAGGAAAAGAATAGTCAAAGAAAAAAATCCTACCTACCAGCAGAATTTTACCGACGACGATTATTTATTTCCCATTCCCGAGCTTGACCTGAGGCTTAATAGTAAACTTGTTCAAAACCCCGGATATCCTACTCCTTAAGCCATTATAGAATTATCATTAAACCTGGATTTGATCCTTTTAAAAAAATAGAGCAGGCAGTGAAATTAATTTTGCCAGATATGGCTCAAGAAGTCAGCCATATGGGCGATCATTTGATATGGAACAACTTTCGCGAAGGGAATGCAGAAGCGTTTGGCCTGCTCTATTATCGTTACTTCAAGATCCTTTTTTATGGAAGTTATAAAATATGTAACGACAGGGAGACGATCCGCGATTGCATACACGATCTTTTTGCAGAACTATGGAACAACAGGCTCAGGCTGCTGATACCTCAATCAGTCAAAGCTTACCTGATATGTTCCGTGCAGCGAAAACTGCTCCGCCGGTTAAAAAGAAACCGCCGTAGTAATTGTCATTTGTACATTACTGATACTATGCTTGTACAGTCCGTTGAAGAAAAAATTATTCTTGAGCAGCTTCGCAGGGAAAGGGAAAAACGGGTTATACGCGCAATGGAAACGCTTTCCCAAAGGCAGCGTCAGGCCTTGTCGCTAAGGTTTTATGGAAACCTGAGTTATCCCGAAATTGCAGGAGAAATGTCCATTTCAAAAAATGCCGTGTATAATCTGGTATCCAAAGCCATCAGCAATATGCAACTTGGGATGGCAGGTTCTTTAAAGAAATACGACCCCTTAATAATAAATCAACCTTTAACGCGTGATGATTAAAAATGTTTTCACATCTGCTGCGGTAATAGCTGCTTGCCTGATCTGTGTTGGGCTTTTTGCGCAGGAGAACGGAATTGTCAGAGGCCCTTATCTTAATATGGTTAGCCCATCTTCGGTAGTCATTCGATGGCGAACAGATAAGCAAGTGGGCAACCAGGTATACCTGGCCAGAGAAGGAAAAAGGTTGAAGACAAGGATTAAAAGCTACCATCCGGTAACCGATCATGAAATTTCCCTGGAAGGCTTACAGCCAGCTACGAAATATTACTACAGTATCGGATCTCGGGGAAAACATGGTTTGGCGGAAGACAGCAGCCTGTATTTTCGTACAGCGCCCGATGCCGGATCATCACAGCCGGTGCGTATCTGGGCCTTGGGAGATTTTGGAAATGGTTCCCAAAATCAAATTGATTGTTTGCATGCTATTGATAGCGCTACCCGCGACCGCAGGCCAGATGCCTGGATATGGCTCGGCGATAATGCTTATGATTTTGGAAAGGATGAAGAATACCAGCAAAATGTTTTTAAGGTATACGGCAAATCTTATCTGCGGAATACCGCATTATATCCTTCTCCGGGAAATCACGATTACCGCGATAACCGCGAAAATGGAGGAACAGTAGCCTACTATACTATTTTTACGCTGCCAACAAAAGCGGAAACTGGGGGAGTGGCCTCAGGAACAGAAGCCTATTATTCTGTCGACTATGGAAATGTGCACCTGGTTTCTCTTAATTCGGAGGAAGAAATTAATGAAGCCTTCAGTATCGCAGATACTTCCAGCGCCCAGTTGGAATGGCTTAAAAAGGATCTTGCCGCCAATAAGCAAACCTGGACCCTGCTTTATCTTCATCGTCCGCCCTACACCACCAGCGGATCGCATAATTCTGATAAGGAGGAAGACCTGGTGAAAATGAGGGAAAACCTGGTTCCCTTACTG
>JBDTVL010000017.1:0-12227 GCA_040007215.1 Flavitalea sp. | reverse complement strand
ACGTCCGCTTGTTCCTTTGGATGGTGGCCGTTTTGCATCTTCTGATCTGAATGATCTGTACCGCAGGGTTATTATCCGTAACAACCGTTTAAAAAGATTATTAGAAATTAAAGCGCCTGAAGTTATCCTTCGTAATGAAAAAAGGATGTTGCAGGAAGCCATCGATTCATTGTTTGATAACAGCCGTAAATCAAATGCTGTAAAAGCAGAAGGTGGACGTGCATTGAAATCATTGAGTGATGTATTGAAAGGTAAGCAAGGCCGTTTCCGTCAGAATTTATTGGGTAAGCGTGTTGACTATTCTGGTCGTTCGGTTATCGTGGTAGGACCTGAATTGAAAATGCATGAGTGCGGTTTGCCGAAAGATATGGCGGCTGAATTATTCAAACCGTTTATCATCCGTAAACTGATTGAAAGAGGTATAGTAAAAACAGTAAAGAGCGCCCGTAAGCTGGTAGATAAAAAAGAAGCCATCGTATGGGATATTCTTGAAAACATATTGAAAGGTCACCCGGTCATGCTTAACCGTGCGCCAACGCTGCACAGGTTATCCATCCAGGCCTTCCAGCCAAAACTGATAGAAGGAAAAGCTATCCAGCTTCATCCGCTCGTCTGCGCCGCGTTCAATGCGGATTTCGATGGAGATCAGATGGCGGTACACGTTCCTTTAAGCAATGCAGCGGTACTGGAAGCCCAGTTGCTGATGCTGAGCAGTCATAACATCCTTAACCCCCAGAATGGTTCGCCTATTACCCTGCCTTCACAGGACATGGTACTTGGGTTGTATTACATCACCAAGGGTAAAAAAACCACCGAAACCGAAAAGGTTCGTGGAGAAGGCATGTGTTTTTATTCTGCCGAAGAAGTGATCATTGCGCATAATGAAGGTCGCGTTGATCTTCATGCCTATATCAAAGTAAAGGCTAACGTCAGGGATATTGAAGGCGTTATCACCAGGAAACTGATCGATACCACCGTTGGCCGAGTGATCTTTAACCAGTCGGTTCCCAAGGAAGTAGGTTATATCAATGCCCTGCTCACCAAGAAGAACCTGAGAGAGATCATCGGAGATATCATTAATATCACCAATGTTCCAAAAACAGCCAAGTTCCTTGATGATATCAAGCAGCTTGGATTCAGAACAGCCTTCCAGGGCGGACTTTCCTTCAACATCAATGACCTGATCATTCCTTCTATTAAAGAAGAAGTGCTGGAAAATGCGAAAGTGGAAGTAGACGAAGTATGGGATAACTATAACATGGGTCTTATCACTAATAATGAACGTTATAACCAGATCGTTGATATCTGGTCAAGGGTAGATACCCGTATAACGGAAACCCTTATACGTGAATTGAGCGCCGACAAACAAGGGTTCAATTCGGTATTCATGATGCTTGATTCAGGAGCCCGCGGATCCAAACAACAGATCAAACAGTTGTGCGGTATCAGGGGTCTGATGGCCAAGCCAAGAAAAAGCGGATCATCGGGAAGTGAAATCATTGAAAACCCGATCCTGTCTAATTTCAAGGGCGGATTGAATGTATTGGATTACTTCATCTCTACGCATGGCGCCCGTAAGGGTCTTGCCGATACGGCGCTGAAAACAGCCGATGCGGGTTATCTTACCCGTCGTCTGGTTGACGTTGCGCAGGATGTCGTTATTACAGAAGAAGATTGCGGAACGCTCAGGGGTATCGCTATCTCTGCGCTGAAAGATAATGAAGAGGTGGTAGAACCATTGCTGGATCGTATTGTTGGCCGTACATCGCTGCACAATATTTACGCTCCTACATCTGACCAGGTGATCATCAATGCAGGCGAAGCGGTCACTGACCAGATAGCCCGTTTGATTGAAGAAACAGGCATTGAAACCGTAGAGATACGTTCGGTACTTACCTGCGAAAGCAAACGTGGTGTGTGTGTGAAATGTTATGGTAAGAACCTGGCGACAGGAAATCTTGCCCAGAAAGGGGATGCCGTAGGTATCATCGCCGCTCAGTCGATCGGCGAACCGGGTACACAGCTGACCCTCCGTACCTTCCACGTGGGTGGTGTTGCGGGTTCTGCATCTGTTGAATCTTCTCTTTACGCCAAGTTCGATGGCACCATCCAGTTCGATGGTCTTCGTTCGGTAGCCGCTGAAAATAATGACGGAGAAAAAATCCAGATTGTTATTGGTCGTACCGGTGAGGTAAGGATCATGGATGTGAAGAATGACCGTTTACTGATCACCAATAACGTTCCTTATGGCGCAACATTGGGCGTGAAGGACGGACAACAGGTGAAGAAAGGCGATACGATCTGTACATGGGATCCGTTCAACAACGTTATCGTTGCTGAAATAGCCGGACAGATCAAGTTTGAAAATGTTATTGAAGGCGTTACCTATCGCGAAGAAGCGGATGAGCAGACTGGTCACAGGGAGAAAGTGGTTATTGAAACCAAGGATAAGACCAAGATCGCCACGCTGATCGTAGAAGGAAAAGAAGTTAAAACGTATAACCTTCCCGTAGGTTCGCATATAGTAGTGGATGAAACCGAAGATGTAAGAGCAGGACAGGTACTCGTTAAGATCCCACGTACCTTACGCATGCAGCGTGATATCACGGGAGGTCTGCCACGTGTAACAGAATTGTTCGAAGCAAGAAATCCGGGTAACCCCGCTATCGTTTGTGAAATCGACGGCGTAGTTTCCTTTGGCGCTATCAAACGCGGTAACCGCGAAATAGTGGTAGAGGCGAAAGACGGCGTAGTGAAGAAATATCTTGTTCCGCTGACCCGTCAGATCCTGGTTCAGGATGGCGACTTTATCAAAGCCGGCGCGTCTCTTTCCGATGGCCAGGTGGCTCCCGGAGATATCCTCTCCATCAAGGGTCCGTTTGCCGTTCAGGAATATGTGGTTAATGAAATCCAGGAAGTTTATCGTTTACAGGGCGTGAAGATCAATGATAAACACATTGAAGTGATCGTTCGCCAGATGATGAAGAAAGTGGAGATCGTTGATCCGGGCGATACCAGGTTCCTGGAAGAAGATCTGGAAGACCGTTTTGATTTCAATGAAGAGAATGATTGGATCTACGATAAGAAAGTGGTTTCTGAAGCCGGCGAAAGTACCAAGCTTAAGGCTGGTCAGATCGTGAGCCTCAGGGAAATACGTGAAGAGAATTCCATTCTTCGCCGTTCAGACAGAAAGCTGGTAGAATTCAGGGATGCTAATTCCGCTACTTCTCATCCTGTGCTGTTGGGTATTACCAAGGCTTCGCTCGGAACGCAAAGCTGGATCTCCGCCGCATCCTTCCAGGAAACCACCAAGGTATTGTCGTCTGCCGCTATACAGGGTAAGACAGATGATATGCTCGGTTTGAAAGAAAATGTTATCACCGGTCACCCCATACCTGCAGGTACAGGATTAAGGGATTTTGATAACATGATCGTAGGCAGCAAGGAAGAATATGAACTGTTGCAGACTACGCGTGAAGCCATGAGCTTTGACGATGATGAATAATTAGTGATCCGGTTAAAAATGATTACAAGTAGGGAGTGAAAGCTTCCTACTTTTTTCTTGTGAAGATCAGCCTCAGCGTCTGTTTCCGGCTATTTTTAACGTTTTTATTTTCACTCGGTTGGCTACATTGCAATACAGCCAAGGATCATCTAAATTTCTAAGAATGAAAAATATCTCTACTTATTTAAGTGTTCTGGCATTGATCCTTGTTGGAGCGCTTTATTATCTTCATTTTTCTCCTTCTAAAAAGAATGATGCAGCCGTGGTGCGCGATGTCAAAAGTTCCGCCGCCGATTTCCGGATCGCTTATTTTGATATTGATTCACTTCAGACAAAATACGAATACTTCAGGGATGTTTCCACCCAGGTAAAAGCCAAGGAAACCACTATGACTACCCAACTGAATGCCATCCAGCAGACCTACCAGAAACGCATGAAGGAGCTTCAGGAAAAAGGCCCTACCATGAATCAGACAGAAGCAGAAGCGGCCCAGCGGGAGTATGCGCAGATGCAGCAAAAGTACCAGGAGCGGCAGATGTCGATGGAACAGGACCTGAAAAAACACCAGTTAGACATGATGACCGATGTGCGCAACAAGATCGAAGATTACCTGAAAGACTACAATAAACAAAAGGGCTACGCATTCATCCTTTCTTATGAGCCGGGTTTCATGCTCTATTACAAGGATACTACTTTTGATATCACCAACGATGTGATCAATGGATTGAACGCAGAGTATAAGATGAAGAAATAAATTCAATATCTTCATCTAATTCTAATCGTTTATCCATTATTACCATGCCCGAACAAACGCACTCGTTTAAGCCGACATTAGGATTGTTAGACGCTACAATGGTGGTTGCCGGTTCCATGATCGGATCGGGGATCTTTATTGTCAGCACAGAAATGACCACCTACCTGGGTTCGGCAGGCTGGCTGATCTTTGCGTGGCTGCTGACAGGATTTCTTACCCTGACCGCCGCCGTTAGTTACGGAGAGCTGAGCGCTATGTACCCCAAAGCCGGCGGACAGTATGTTTACCTTCGCGAAGCCTTCAATCCCCTTACCGGATTTTTATATGGATGGAGCCTTTTTGCCGTTATTCAAACCGGCACCATCGCCGCAGTAGGTGTGGCTTTCTCCAAATTTGCCGCGTATATTTTTCCGTCGCTTGGCCCCAAAAATATCCTCATAGATTTTGGCATCACCGACCCCGACAGCTTTTTGCTGCAGGCAGGATTTACCGGAATTTCAGCGGCGCAGATCGTCTCCATTCTGCTGGTGGTGTTGCTCACCTTCATTAATACCAAGGGGGTGGAAGGAGGAAAGCTTATTCAGACCACATTCACCATCACTAAATTATTATCGCTGTTCGGACTGATTATTTTCGGATTGATCCTGGCGGCGAGGTCGGATATATGGAATGCCAACTGGGCCCATGCCTGGGATGCGAGAAAGCTGATACCCGGAGGCTCGGGCATCACCTGGGAAAATGCGGTGGGAACTGCGGTGCTGCCATTATTTGCCAGCGCCCTGGTGGGCTCTGTTTTTTCCGCCGATTCCTGGAACAATGTCACTTTCATTGCCGGGGAAATAAAGAACCCGCAAAAAAATATAGGTCGCAGTTTGATCCTGGGCACCATGATCGTTACAGGTATCTACATCGCTACGAACCTGATGTACCTCAGTGTGCTTGATCTGGACGAGATCGCCACAGCGCCTGATGGAAGGGTTTCCCTGGCGGCTTCTTTAAAAATCTTCGGCCAGGCGGGAACTATCGTTATTGCCGTGATGATCATGATCTCCACTTTCGGTTGTAATAATGGATTGATCCTTTCTGGTGCGCGGGTATATTATACCATGGCCCGCGATGGATTGTTCTTCAAAAAAACAGGAAGACTCAATAAACACAATGTGCCGGCATTTGCGCTATGGATCCAATGTTTGTGGACCTGCCTGCTCTGCCTGAGCGGCACTTACAACCAGTTGCTTACTTACGTGGTATTTGTAGTGCTTATCTTTTATGTGCTCACGCTGATCGGCATTTTTGTACTGAGAAAAAAACGTCCCGATGCGCCGCGTCCTTACAAGGCCATAGGCTATCCTGTTCTACCCATATTGTATTGCATTCTTGCGTTGCTGATCTGTGGCGGCCTGTTTATTTACCAGCCCAAACAAACCTGGCCTGGCGCCCTGATCGTATTATTTGGAATACCGCTGTATTATTTCGTGGTGCGCAGAAAGAAATAAAACTTAACGGAAGGCTATGTCAAAAGTTGATTTCGATAAACTATTTGAAGCATTTGCCAATATGAAGATTGGCGTATTGGGCGATGTGATGCTCGATACCTACTGGTGGGGGCATGTGGACAGAATATCGCCGGAAGCGCCGGTTCCCGTAGTATCGCTCGAGAAAAAAGAATATCGCATAGGCGGCGCCGGTAATGTGGCGTTAAACCTGGTTTCGCTGGGCACTAAAACCTCCATACTATCGGTGGTGGGAAAAGATGAGGATGGATCGGTACTCACCGCTCTTTTTGAAAAGAACAACATACATACCGGTTACCTGCTGCATCATACCGAAAGGATCACCACCAGTAAGTCGCGTATCATCAGCCGTAATCAGCAGATGATGCGCCTGGATTCGGAGATCACCGCCGATCTTTTGCCGGTGGATGAAACCGCGTTGCTCGCCCGGGTGAAAGCCTATATAGCGGAGGAAAAACCTCATGCCATTATCCTGGAAGATTATAACAAAGGCGTACTAACGGAAACGGTCATTCGCGAAGTGATCGCACTGTGTAAAGAAGCCGGCGTCACCACCAGCGTAGATCCCAAGCGTAAGAATTTCCTCTCCTACAAAGGCGTGGATATATTCAAACCCAACCTGAAAGAAGTGAAGGAAGGGTTAAACCTGCTGCTGGAAGATATCAATGAACAAACCTTAAAAGATATACATCTCCAGTTAACGAAGAAGCTGGATCATTCCATCTCTTTTATCACGCTTTCAGAAAAAGGCGTTTTCTACCAGCAGGAAAACGACAGCCGTATCACCCCTTCGCATTTCCGGAATATCGCCGATGTATCGGGAGCTGGCGATACGGTGATCGCTGTGGCTACCCTGCTGTATGCCGCTACGGGCGATGTACAACTGATGGCGGAAGTGGCCAATATTGCGGGAGGACTGGTTTGCGAAGAAGTAGGCACAGTGGCCATCCGTAAAGACAAGCTGCTGGAAGAATGCAAGCTGCTGCTCGTTGACCTGTAAAATGAAAGCGCTTTATTGTTTGATAGCTCCTGTAAAATTTCCAGCAGCGATTTTAAAACTAAGCTGGCGCAAGGGCACAGTTTATCGTTTTAGTGTCTTTCCGGCTTCAGCGCCTTCGCAGGAAAACGCTGGCATTCAGACCCAGCATCATCCTTCTTCCCAAAAAATTGCTCCGGTAACTTTATTTCCCTATTCCCTGTTTACTTTTACCTTCTCATTCAAACCAGGCTTATGCAAAGGTTCACAATAGTTATTCATGGAGGAGCGGGAACGATCCTGAAAGCAGATATGACGCCGGAACTGGAAAAGGCCTACTTCAGCGGGTTACAGGAAGCGCTCGAATGCGGTTATGGCGTATTGCAGGAGGGCGGCTCGGCAGTGAATGCCGTTAAAGAGGCCCTCGTGATCATGGAAGACAATATCCTCTTCAATGCCGGCAGGGGCGCGGTGTTTACCAAGAAAGGCCTTCAGGAAATGGATGCCGCTATTATGGATGGCAAGACCCTTGCTGCGGGCGCGGTGGCGGGTGTTCGTAATGTGCGTAACCCGATTGAGCTGGCTACGGAAGTGATGCGCAACAGCAATCATGTATTCTTAAGCGGAAAAGGGGCCAACGATTTTGCGATCAAGCAGGGCGTAAAGCTGGAGCCCGATGAATACTTTTTTTCGCAGTTCCGCTATGACCAGTGGAAGGCTATCAGGGATTCAGATAATTATTCGCTCGATCATACCAACCAGCAACTGGAAGAGCTGATGAAAGATAAAAAATTCGGCACCGTAGGCGCTGTGGCCTGCGACCAGGATGGCAATATTGCCGGGGCCACCAGTACTGGGGGGATGACCAACAAGAAATACGGTCGTATAGGCGATAGCCCCTTAATTGGTTCGGGAACCTATGCCAATAACCGCACCTGCGCCATTTCCTGCACTGGTCATGGCGAGATGTTCATCAGGGTGGTGGCAGCGCATGATGTGAGCTGCTTGATGGAATATAAAGGATACAGTCTAAGAGAGGCCTGCGAAGAAGTGACCCTGAAGAAACTCGTGGAGCTGGGCGGGGAAGGCGGTATGATAGCGGTGAATGCGCAGGGCGAGCCCGTTATGGTACTCAACAGTGCGGGCATGTACAGGGGGCTGAAAAGCAGTAATGGAGATGAGGAACTGGCCATCTATAAATAACGCCGTCGGGTATTATGCGATGTTTGCCAGAATTTTCCTTTTAAATTTCACTTTCTACTTTTTACATTATACCTTTTACGTTCAAAAAATTAAAGAGATCTAACCTGATGCTTGGCGTTACTATCCTTGGAAATAATTCAGCTTTGCCGGCTTTCGACCGGCATCCTACCTGCCAGCTGGTAACGGTCGACGACCAGGTATTCCTGGTCGACTGCGGCGAAGGCGCGCAGGTGCAGTTATCGAGGTATAAGATCCGGTGGGGAAGGATAAACTATATTTTTATTTCGCATCTTCATGGCGATCATTATTTTGGTTTGCCGGGCTTTATACATAGCATGGGGTTATTGAACCGCGAAAATGACCTGCATTTATTCGCTCCTGCTCCGTTAAAAGAAATTCTCGATCTGCAATTCAAAGCCTCTGGTTCTGTGCTGCCCTATAAACTTCATTTCCATCCGCTGCAGGAAGAAGGCGTACTGATCAAGACCGATAAATTCCGGGTCAGTTGTTTTGCCACAAAACACCGGATACCCTGCTGGGGATTTAAATTTGAACAGGTAAAGTCGCCGCGTAAAATAAACCCCGAAAAAGCCAGGACCCTCCATGTGCCAACGGCATTTTTCGACCGGTTAAAAACCGGCGAGGATTATATCACGCCCGACGGAGAGATCATCAGCAATGCCTGGGTAACGGAAAATGCGCCCAGGGCGAAGTCGTACGCGTTCTGCGCTGACACGATCTATGATGAAGAATTAATTGAGAAAGTTGCCGAAGTAGATATTCTGTATCATGAAACTACCTACCTCAAAGACCTGGAGGAGCGCGCTGCGGCGAGGTTTCATGCGACCACTTTCCAGGCTGCCCTCATCGCTAAAAAAGCGAATGTGAACCGGCTGCTGATCGGTCATTTCAGTTCCAAGTATGATAAGCTCGATATTTTTGAACAGGAAGCCAGGGAAATATTTCCCAATACAGACCTGGCGCTGGAGGGCGCTACGTACAGGGCGTAAAAGACAATACTGACTATTACTTCGAAGTTTTTCCCCGGCGGTTAGCCAACTACGTTATAAATAAAAAAACCTTCGCTTATGGCGAAGGTTTTTTCTACAGCATTATTTTAAGCCTATGCTTTATCTTTTACTTTTCCGGATCTTGACAAAGAAGCGGAGTATTTTTTCACTTTTTCCTGCGGTCCTTCACTGAGCGGAACCAGCGGAAGCCTTATATAGTTGCCAATCATTCCTGCGTTGGCGAGGAAGGCTTTTACGCCTGCCGGGTTATTCTCGCAGAACATGATCTCATAAGCGTCGATCAGCTGGTCGTTGATATTTTTTGCGGTAGCAAAATCGCCGGCCAGGCAGAGTTTCACCATATCGGAAAATAATTTCGGGAAGTTGTTGGCGGCAACGCTGATGATGCCGTCCATGCCGCAGGCGATCTGAGGCAGGGCCAGACCGTCATCTCCGCTGCATACGAGGAAGTCCGATGGCCTGTCGCGCAGGATCTGCATACAAAGCGCCATATCGCCGCTGGCTTCCTTGATGCCGCCGATATTGTCCACTTTAGTCAATCGCAGAATCGTATCTGCCGTCATGCCTCTTCCGGTGCGGCCGGGAATATTATAGAGTATGATCGGTTTAGGCGATGCCTGCGCCAGGGCTTTATAGTGCTGGAAGATCCCTTCCTGCGATGGTTTGCTATAATAGGGCGATGCGCTCAGTACGGCTGTCGCTTTATCGAGCGGGAATGATTCCAGTTCATGGATCAGTTCGCGGGTATTATTGCCGCCGATACCTACGACTACAGGAACACGGCCACTTACTTTTTCATAAGTGAATTCGATGATATTGATCTTTTCTTCCTTATCGAGGGTAGGGGCTTCGCCGGTAGTACCCAGCGTAACGATATAATCGACGCCTCCGCCGATGACCATGTCGATCATCCGGCCGAGCGCTTCAAAATCCACATTTAAATGAGCGTCGAAGGGCGTAATAATCGCAACCCCCGTACCTCTTAGCATTTCACTTAGTGACATGTACAAATATTGAGCAGGTTAAAACTAATATGGTATAAAATTACGTTTTTCCGACGGGTTTCAAGCTTATGACCAGCGATGATCTTCCGGAGAAGAGGATAATTTGCTGGGATATGTTTTAACGGACAGGACAGAAGCCGGAGTTCTTATTCCTGGCCGCCGCTCTTTCGTTCTTCCATCGCTTCCTGCGGTTGGTCGTGAGGGTTAGCGCCATTGGCGGTATTATCAATATTATTGTCGTTTGCGTTGTTATTGTTGTTGTCGCTGTGATTGGCGTGAGCGCTGTTAACGCCATTAGCGCTGTTATCAATGTTAACGCCATTATCGCCGTTAGCGCTGAAATGGCTGTTGGAATGATTGTCCGCAACCCTTTCCTGTTCATGGATCGCATCGCCGGGATCGTGGCTGCGGGAGGGAGAATCGTTGTTCGAGCTTAGTTCATCCCAGAATCCCATGGCGCCGAATTTCTCAATCCGGTTTTCCACGCGTTTGGCGGGATTGATCTGCTGAAGTTCTTTTATGGTTTTGAGGAGGTAAGGTTTTAGGTTATTAGCCGCTTCTTCGTAATTCCAGTGAGCGCCGCCGAGCGGTTCGGGGATGATAGTATCGATCAGTCCGAACTTGTGCATATGATCGGGCGTAAGTTTCAGTTGTTCGGCGGCTTTTTCTTTCTGGTCCCAGCTTCTCCAGAGAATGGAACTGCAGTTTTCGGGGGAGATCACGGTATACCAGGCATTTTCGAGCATGAAGATCCTGTCGCCCACGCCGATGCCTAATGCTCCGCCAGAGGCGCCTTCGCCAATGATGACGCAGATTACGGGCACTTTCAGCCGGATCATTTCATAGATGTTCCTGGCGATAGCTTCGCCCTGTCCGCGTTCTTCCGCTTCCAGCCCGGGATAGGCTCCCGGGGTATCGATCAGCGTGATGACCGGTTTATTAAATTTCTCGGCGAGTTTCATCAGGCGTAGCGCTTTACGGTAACCTTCAGGGTTAGCCATACCGAAATTACGGAGCTGACGTTTTTTGGTATTGCTGCCTTTCTGTTGTCCGATCACCATAACGGTTTGCCCATCGATCGATCCGAATCCGCCCACCATCGCTTTATCATCTTTCACATTTCTATCGCCAAAAAGTTCAACAAAATCGGTAAAGATATACTCGATATATTTTTTGGTATAGGGGCGATCGGGATGCCGGCTGAGCTGCACTTTTTGCCAGGGGGTGAGCTGTGAAGTGATCTCTCTTCTTCTTTCGATAACCTGTGCCTCGAGTTTACTGATGGAATCGCTGAGATCCACCTTGCTTTTTTCCGCCGTCTGCTTCAGTTTTTCGATATCCTCGAAAAGATCGCGGATAGGCTTTTCAAAATCAAGAAACTGTCGGTTTTTATCCTGGGGCATATGCAAGTATAAGCTGTAAAAATAAGCAATGAGGGGTAAATAAACGTCAATTTTAATGTATTATAACAGCTTGCGGTACAGCTTTGTCTGCCGGATCGGGCGGGAAAGTGGAGATATGGTTTGCGTACAGGCGTTATCTATGGGGACAATGAAGGCCCAGGCCGCCAGGGTATAAGTTTTGAATACCTAGTGTAAACGATCCACATGCCTGAAGGCCCCTCCATCATCATTGCCAAAGAAGAACTGGATCAATTTACGAGGAAGAAGATCTTCGACGCCTCGGGCAGCGCAGGATTCGATATGGACAGGCTGACCGGAAAGAAAATAACCCGGATAACCACCTGGGGCAAACACCTGCTGTTTTGTTTCGACGGGTTTTACCTGAGGATCCATTTCCTGATGTTCGGCAAGTATTTTATTGACGGTCATAAAGCCCTAAAGCCCCGGCTGGCGCTCAAGTTTGCCGGAAAGCGGGAGCTAAACTTCTATACTTCGGCGATAAAATTGCATGAAGGCGATCCGGACGACGATTATGACTGGTCGGCCGATATCATGAATAAAAAATGGAGCATGGCCGGCGCGAAGAAAAAGCTGAAAGCCATTCCCAACACCTTCATCGCCGATGCCCTGATGGACCAGGAAATCTTTTCCGGGGTTGGCAACATTATCAAGAACGAGATACTGTATCGTGTAAAAATTCATCCAGGCAGCCTTACGGGCGGCATCCCGGCGCGAAAGATCACCGCGCTGTGCAAAGCTGCGCGCGACTATGCTTTCGAGTTCCTGGAGCAGCGTAAGGCCGGAACGCTGTCGAAGAACTGGCAGGTATATACCCGG
>JBDTVL010000016.1:0-12240 GCA_040007215.1 Flavitalea sp. | reverse complement strand
TGATCAATGCGCTGGAACTGCAGAAAAAGAAAATAGATAAAGTTAGTTTTGTGATCAATGGGGCTGGCGCTGCCGCGATGGCCTGCGCGAAACTCTATATACAACTCGGCGCGAAACACGCCAATTTCACCATGTTCGACAGGGACGGCGTACTTCATGAGGGCCGCACCGATCTTGATGAAGACAAAAAACTCTTTGCCGTAAAAAATGCCGCCCTTACCCTGGCGATGGCGATGAAAGACGTTGATGTATTTGTCGGACTCAGCGTTGGCAATGTCATCACCGCCGAGATGATCGCCAGTATGGGTAAAAAACCAATCGTGTTTGCGATGGCCAATCCCGATCCTGAGATCACTTACGAAGAAGCTACCGCAGTGCGTGATGATATTATCATGGCCACCGGGCGGAGCGACTACCCCAACCAGGTAAACAATGTGCTGGGTTTTCCCTTTATTTTTCGTGGAGCCCTTGACGTTAGGGCAAGGCAGATCAATGAAGCCATGAAACTGGCCGCCGTAAATGCGCTGGCCGAACTGGCCAGGTCGCCGGTTCCCGATATCGTCAACATCGCCTATAATTCCAACAATATCGTTTTCGGACCTTCCTATATTATTCCCAAACCTCTCGACCCGCGATTGCTGTCTACCATTGCCCCAGCAGTGGCCAAAGCCGCTATAGCCAGCGGAGTGGCTCAGACCAGCATTACTAACTGGAATGAATATGCGATAGATCTGAACAAACGCCTGGGGCTCGACAACCAGATCATCAGGGTGCTGGGCAGCAAGGCCAGGAGCGATCCGAGAAGAATTGTTTTTGCCGAAGCCGATAACCTGAAAATATTAAAGACGGCGCAGATCATCTTCGACGATGGCATCGCTTATCCCATACTGTTAGGCAATGAAAAGAAGATCCGGCATATTGCAGAAACTAATGGCATAGATCTGGACGGACTGCCCATAATAGACCCCAAAGCGGAAGAATACGAAGAAAAGAGAAAAGAATATGCCGAGATCTTCTTCCAGAAACGCAAACGCAGGGGATTTAATAAATATGAATCGTATAAAGCCGTCAGGGAAAGAAATTATTTTGGCTGCATGATGGTGGAAACCGGCGAAGCGGACGCTATGATATCCGGACTAACCAAAAATTATCCCGACACGATCCGTCCTGCCATACAGGTGATCGGTATGGAACCCGGCGTAAAAAAGATAGCGGGCATGTACCTGTTGCTCACTAAAAAAGGACCATTGTTCCTCGCCGATACCACGGTCAATTTTACACCTACGGCGGAAGAGCTGGCCGATATTACGCTGATGGTAGCCCAGGAAGTGAGGAACTTCAGCCTGGTTCCGCGAATCGCGATGCTCAGCTATTCTAATTTTGGCAGCAGCAATTCGCCCGAAGCAAGACTGGTAGCCAGGGCCAGGGAGATTGTAAAAGAACGCAGCCCATCGCTGATCGTGGATGGTGAAATGCAGGCCAGCATGGCTTTTAACAAAGAACTGTTAACCGAAAACTATCCATTCAGCGAACTGGCCGACCAGGAAGTAAACACCCTGATCTTTCCTAACCTGGCTTCAGGCAACGTAGCTTACAATTTATTAAAGGAAGTAGGAGGCGCAGATGCCATCGGACCTATATTACTGGGATTGAAAAAGCCGGTTCATATATTGCAACTGGGCAGTTCGGTGCGCAGTATTGTGAACATGTCGATGGTAGCGGTGATCGATGCCCAGTTGAAATCGAAGGCCTATGCGGCGGAAGAAATAAAAAAATCGCCCTGGTGGAAGCGATGATTGTTAAGGTAAAAGACGGAATATTGTATATTAAAAGCATTCTTTTCAACGTTTATACCCAATATGAATTTTTTTACTGAGCTAGGTCGTTTTTTAATTTTAATGAGGGGGATGTTTTCGAAGCCCGAAAATGGAAAGATGTATTGGAAAGAACTGATGCATCAGTGTTCTGAGATCGGCTTCGGATCTTTGGGTATTGTAGCCATCATCTCCTTTTTTATTGGCGCAGTATCGGCGTTGCAAACGGCTTATCAGTTAGTGAGCCCGGTGATTCCTAAATCCACCATCGCTCAGATCGTTCGCGATACGGTGATCCTTGAATTTGCGCCCACCCTCGTATGTATTGTACTTGCCGGCGTAGTAGGCAGCAAGATCGCCAGCGAGTTGGGCAACATGCGGGTATCGGAACAGATAGACGCCCTGGAGATCATGGGCATCAATACCAAAACCTATCTCGTTCTTCCAAAAATATTGGCCGCAATGATCATGATCCCCTTACTGGTAGTGGTGTCTATGGCGCTGGGTATTTACGGGGGAAGAGTGGCAGGCACCGCTTCGGGTATTATTGCCGCTAATGTTTATGATAAAGGGCTGAATCAGAATTTTGTTCCATATAATGTTTTCTTTGCTTTAGTGAAATCGTACACTTTTGCTTTTCTCATTTCCAGTATTCCCGCCTATTTTGGTTATTACGTAGTAGGCGGTTCGCTGGAGATCGGCAGGGCCAGCACTAAAGCGGTAGTGGTGAGTTGCGTAGCCATACTTTGTGCCGATTATATATTAACCGCCGTTTTATTACAATGATAGAAGTAAAAAATATAAGAAAGTCATTCGGCGAAAACATTATACTCAACGATGTCAGCGCCCAGATGCAGGCAGGAAAATGTAACCTGATCATCGGCGCCAGCGGAAGCGGGAAAACGGTGTTCATGAAATGCCTGGTAGGACTTTTTGAACCCGATAGCGGCGAGATACTTTACCAGGGACAGGATTTCACCAGTATGTCGGTGGATGATAAAAAAGAGATCCGCAAACAGATCGGTATGCTTTTCCAGGGCTCTGCCTTATTCGACAGCCAGACCGTAGAAAAGAATGTGATGTTTCCACTCGATATGTTTACGAAGGAAAGTCATTCGGCAAAACTTAAGCGCGTTAATGAAGCGCTGGACCGGGTTAACCTGGAAGATTCCAACAAAAAATTCCCCGCCGAGCTGAGCGGAGGTATGAAAAAAAGGGTAGGCATAGCCCGGGCTATCGTACTCAACCCAAAATATCTTTTTTGCGACGAACCTAACTCTGGTCTTGATCCCAAAACATCGCTGGTTATTGATAAGCTGATCCAGGAGATCACCCAGGAATATAATATTACCACGATCGTCAATACTCATGATATGAACAGCGTAATGGAAATAGGCGATCATATCATTTATATGCATCAGGGTTTAAAGGAATGGGAAGGAACCCGCAAAGAGATCATCTTCAGCAAGAATGAGTTACTGAACGAATTTATCTTCGCCTCCGAATTCCTGAAAGACGCCAAAGACATGCGCATGCTGGAACTCAGCGGCAAAATCGATAATGACCGCAATATGGACGATATTTTGAATAATGACGGTCCCCTGGTTCAATGAATCCGATTTCCACCTATTTTTGCCGAAATTTAAATTCGTTACATGAGCATCCTGGTCAATAAGCATTCTAAAATACTGGTACAAGGTTTTACAGGCACGGAAGGAACTTTTCATGCTACCCAGATGATCGAATACGGCACCCAGGTAATGGGCGGCGTCACCCCCGGAAAGGGCGGAACCCGTCACCTCGACCGGGAAGTATTCAATACTGTAGCGGAAGGCGTTAAAAAAACAGGAGCCAATGTATCGATCATCTTTGTGCCGCCAGCTTTTGCGGCCGATGCCATCATGGAAGCGGCTGATGCCGGGATAGCCCTGATCATCTGTATCACCGAAGGAATTCCCGTTCAGGATATGGTTAAAGCTAAAAACTTCCTGGCAGGCAGAGGTACAAGACTGATCGGACCTAATTGTCCGGGAGTAATTACCGCCGACGAATGTAAAGTGGGTATTATGCCAGGTTTTGTTTTCAAGAAAGGGAGGATAGGCGTAGTCTCTAAATCAGGCACCCTAACCTATGAGGCTGCCGACCAGGTAGCCAAAGCAGGACTGGGTATATCCACCGCAGTAGGTATTGGCGGAGATCCCATTATCGGCACTACCACCAAGGAAGCGCTGGAAATGTTTATGAACGATCCTGATACCGATGGAGTGGTCATGATCGGCGAAATTGGCGGTGGAATGGAAGCGGAAGCGGCTTATTGGTACAAAGCCAATGGCAAAAAACCAGTGGTGGGCTTTATTGCAGGCCAGACAGCTCCTCCGGGGAGAAGAATGGGACATGCAGGCGCTATTGTAGGCGGAGAAGACGATACAGCTGCCGCAAAAATGAAGATCATGACCGAATGCGGCATCCATGTAGCCAGCAGCCCGGCAGATATTGGAACACTGATGGCTAAATTCATTAAAAAATAACCTGATAAATATTATGGCCTGGCCATATTAATCAATACTTCAGCGCAAAGAACCGGCAATACCGGTTCTTTTGCATAAAAGGCTATTGTGCTTTTAGTGTTTTTTTAACGGAGACTTGTTCGAGACTCGTTCGGAAAACCCAATACGGACCCCGAGCGGAAGCTATAAGAAAGCCGAAAGGTTACCAAACCATGTTAGAAGAAGGCCCTGCTAACCCTTCCCCATTTAACGTTTCTTTGATATGTAATCATCAAATTTCCAGCATCCTTACCTTACCGGCCAATAAAGGCGGCAATTCTTAACAAGCAGTATCTTTAAAAAATAATAATCCTTATGCTGGCGAAAAAAATTATTCTTTTACTATCCCTTTCCTTCTTCCTAACCACGCTGATAGCCCAACAAAAAATGAACGCCTACCAAAGGTCATGGAAAAAAATAGATAGCCTGGTGAACCGGAAAGGACTGGCGCAAAGCGCTCTTAAAGAAGTAGGCCTGGTTTATAGCGCGGCAAAAAAAGAACAAAACGATCCGCAGGTGATCAAAGCTTTATTGTACCGGCTCAACTTACGCGAACAACTGACCGAGAATGGCGAAACATCAACCATAGCCGATATTGAAAAGGAAATCGCAACGTCAAAAGAACCCTCCAAATCGATCCTTCAGAACATCGCGGCCGAAGCTTACTGGAACTTCCTGCAGCAAAGCCGCTGGAAATTATATGGCCGCACGGCTACCATCAGCTTCGATAAAAAAGATATCGCTACCTGGGGAACCGATGACCTTCACCGGAAGATCAGCTCGCTGTATCTGGCTTCTATCGCCAATAAAAATATTTTACAGAAGACCTCGCTGGAACTGTATAATCCCATCATCACGCAGGGAAATACACGCCAGCTTCGCCCTACTCTTTTCGATCTGTTAGGCCATCGGGCGCTCGACTATTTCAAGAATGATGAAAGAAATATCAGCAAACCCGCTTATTCTTTTGAGATCAGCGATCCGGAAGCGTTTGCCAGTGCGAAAATTTTCAGCGCGCATACTTTCAACAGCGCCGACTCTTCTTCGCTGCATCATAAGGCGCTGCAACTATTCCAGGAACTGATAGCTTTTCACCTGGCCGATAAACAACCGGAAGCGCTGATTGATGTTGACCTGGAAAGAATCCAGTTTGTACAGAGTAATAGCGTTCTGGATAATAAAAATGACCTGTACAAAAATTCGCTGGAATCCCTGATAGAAAAATATCCTTCCTCTCCCGCTATCACGCAGGCCATGTACCTGCTGGCCGAATGGCATATGGCTAAAGCAAGATCATTTAATGCCGCCGGCGATACCGCTAACCGTTATGCCGCTCTGGCGGCAAAGACTATCTGCGAAAAAGCGATGCTGCAAAAACAGAATAGCGAAGGAAAAGACAACTGCGCCAATCTGCTGAAAGAAATTACCGGACTCGAGATCAGACTTCAGGCCGAGAAAGTAAATATTCCTGACCAGGCATTTCGCATACTGCTCAACTACCGAAACCTTTCCACCGTTTATTTCCGGCTGATTAAAACAGATATAAAAGGCATCGACCAGGAAACCTGGCAAGATGATTACTGGAAGAAACTGCTACAGCGACCGGCTATTAAAACATTTTCGCAGTCGCTTCCCGCTACCGACGATTACCAGCTGCATAGAACAGAATTAAAGATCGATGGACTTCCCTTTGGTGAATACGCTTTACTGGCCAGCACGGAAAAAAACTTCAATCTGGGCAGCAGTTATATTTCTATGCAATCCTTTTTCGTTTCTGCTATTTCTTATATCAATAAAAACAACAGCTATTATATTCTGCACCGGGAAACCGGCCAGCCTCTGCCCCAGGCGAGGATACAGGTATGGCAGCAGTATTACGATTATACCAAAAACAAAAATGCTATACGTAAAGGGGCCGCGTACAACGCGGACAAGAACGGCTTTTTCAGCATCCCAGTCATAGGCAGGGAACAAAACGTTTCCGCTAACTTATTAGAAATAACCACCGCTAATGACAGGTTATTCTCCGGCGAACAAATCTATTCCTATAATTACATGCCTTCGCCAACGGCAGAAGCCGCCAGGATACAAGGCTTCCTGTTTGCCGATCGCGGCATTTATCGTCCTGGACAAACCATCTTTTTTAAAGGTATACTCGTAAATACTGGTCCGGAAAAAAAACAATATTCGGTTGCAGCTAACCGCAAGTCGACCGTTATACTGAACAATGCCAATGGGGAACCTATTGACTCACTTATTCTCACCACCAATGAATTTGGCTCTTATGCCGGGAAGTTCACGCTTCCATCAGGAATACTTAATGGCGAATTTTCCCTACGCGACAATAATGCTCAGAATATTCTAAGTTTTTCAGTGGAAGAATATAAACGCCCGGGATTTTATGTTGAACTGCCAAACCCCGGTGGAACCTATAGGGTTAATGATAGTATTACAATCAAGGGCGCAGCTAAAGCTTATGCCGGCAACAATATCAACAACGCCGCTGTAAGCTACAGGGTGGTTAGAAGAGCCATGATGCCCCTGTTTGTATATGCCGCCTATTCATTCAAAAGATGGCCCCCCTATGGACAGTCGCAGATGGAAATAGCGCACGGCATTACCCGTACAGATGCCGAAGGAAACTTCCTGGTGAACTTTAAAGCCATTCCGGATAATAGCATCGACAAAAAGAACCAGCCTGTTTTTTATTACGAGGTAAGCGCCGATATAACGGATATCAATGGTGAAACCCGGAGCGGATCTGTATCCACAGCGGTAGGCTACCAGGCCCTGAAACTACAGCTGACAGTTCCGGAAAAATGGCCCGCTCCCGGTAAGGTCGATATAAAAATCACCTCTGCCAATATGAATGATATTGCGGAAAAAGTAACCGCAACGGTAAGCGTGTATCGTTTAGCCATGCCTTCCCGTGTGTTCCGCAAGCGCTATTGGGAAACACCCGACCAGTTTGTAATGAGTCGGGAAGAATTCTATCGAAACTTCCCATATGATGTTTACCAGGATGAAAATGACATGAGTAAATGGGCAAGGAAAGAAAAAGTTTTCGATACTGCCTCCGTTACTAACCAGGATAGCGGCCTGTCGGTCAGCGCCAACTGGCTGCCCGGCTGGTATATCATTGAAACCAGCGCCCGCGATAAATATAATGAAGCAGTTACAGATAAACGTTATATATCTGTTTTTGAATCAGCTAAAGGACCTTCTGCCATTCCGGGTTACGCCTCAGTAGCTTCAGGACAATTGCTGGTGAATAAAAACACGGCCCAACCAGGCGAACGTCTCCATTACAGCCTGTCCACTAACCTGGATAGCGCTTTCGTGATCTATGACATAACAGGTTCAGGCCGGAAAGAAACAATCAGCCAGGCGCTGATCGATCGTGGTGTGGTGGAACATGATCTTCCCATTACTGAAAGCGACCGCGGAAGTATAACGCTGAATATGGCTTTCGTAAAACATAACCGCGTCTACTCCGAACAGGCGGACATTGATATTCCCTTTACCAATAAACAATTAACGATAGACTACCTCAGCTTCCGCGATAAAACGCTGCCCGGCAGCGCCGAACAATGGAAGGTTAAAATTCGAGGATACAAAGGCGACAAGGTAGCGGCAGAGCTTCTCACAACGATGTATGACGCTTCGCTGGACCAGTTCAAGCCGAATAACTGGGGCGTTCCATCGCTGTGGACCTCCGAAATCACGACGGGTTCATGGACAGGCGCTCAGAATTTTATGGCGATCAGCTCTATTGAAAAAATACCCGAAATGCCATCAGCGCTTACCATAAATAAACAATATGACCTGCTGAATACCGGCTTCCAGCTTCTGGTATCAGGCGGATTCTATACTCGCGTGCGCGGAGTAGCCTCCATGAACGCTCCCGCCGCAATGGCCATGGCTAAAAAAAGCGATGACCGGGAAGAAAAAAGCGATAGCGTTTCTTCCAATGAATCTGTAGAAAACAAACCCGCGCCCCCTGCAAATATTCCCGGCCTTCAGGTAAGAAAGAATTTCAATGAAACAGCGTTCTTTTTTCCCCAGCTTATAGCCGATTCTTCGGGAAATATTGAATTTTCTTTTGTTACTCCCGAAGCGCTGACAAAATGGAAATGGATGCTGCTGGCGCATACGCCCAACCTGGCTTTCAGCTATGGAGAAAAAACCATGGTAACGCAGAAACAATTAATGGTTCAACCCAATGCCCCACGTTTCCTACGCGAAGGAGACAAGATGGATTTCAGCGCCAAAATCGTTAATATGAGTTCCACCGAAATCACCGGTCAGGTTGAATTGCAACTCATCGATCCCTTCACCAACCGCCCGGTTGACGGATCTTTTAAAAATATCTTTCCCAACCAATATTTTACCGTTGCCGCAGGACAAAGCGTGCCGGCCAGCTTCAGCATCGATATTCCCTTTCAGTATAACCAACCTGTGCTTTACCGGCTGATCGCCAGCGCAAAAATAACCGATTCCGCCGGCAAGCCTTTTACCGTAAGCGATGGCGAAGAAGCCTTACTACCTGTGATCAGCAACCGAATACTGGTTACGGAAACGCTTCCCCTGCCGGTAAAAATAAATACGCCTAAAAAATTCAGTTTCGATAAACTGCTCAAAAGCGGCGACAGCGAAACCCTGCAGCATCAATCGCTAAGCGTTGAATTCACCTCCAACCCCGCATGGTACGCCGTTCAGGCGCTCCCCTATTTATCAGAAAATACTTACGATAATGCTGAACAGCTTTTTAACCGCTTTTATGCCAATGCGCTGGCTTCTTCCATAGCCAACACTTCACCCGCTATTTTAAAAGTATTTGAAAAATGGAAATCGACCGATACGGCGGCCCTGCTGAGCGCGCTTCAAAAAAATGAAGAACTGAAATCCGTTCTTCTCCGGGAAACGCCCTGGGTACTGGAAGCAAAAACAGAAACCCAGCAGAAAAAAAATATCGCCCTGCTGTTTGACATGGCGCGCATGTCGAAAGAATTACCCGCCACGCTGGCCAGGCTGCGCGAACTGCAATCGCCCAATGGAGGGTTTGTGTGGTTCAAAGGCGGACCCGACGATCGCTACATGACCCAGTACATTCTTTCGGGAATAGGTAAACTAAAAAAACTAAATGCCATTCCAGCCAGCGCGGGGAAGGATATACAGGCTATCGTTAATGCAGGTATTCCCTACCTCGACAAAAGGCTGAAGGACGACTATACATTATTAAAAAAGAAAAATAAAAAGCCAACGATATACCAGGCCGATGAGTTACAGGTGCAGTATTTATATATGCGCAGTTTCTTTATTGATCATAGCGTGCCCGGCGATATTTTTGAAGCCTATCATTTCTACCGTCAGCAAGCGGCAAAAGGATGGCTGAAGCAATCGAAATACATGCAGGGCCTGATTGCCTTATCCTTATCGAGGACCGGCGATGGACAAACGGCAAAAAACATACTGGCTTCACTGAAACAATATGCCATTGTACAGGAAGAGAAAGGTATGTACTGGAAAGAAGCGACCGGATACTATTGGTATCAGTCGCCGGTGGAAATGCAATCCCTAATGATCGAGGCATTTACTGAAATAATAAAAGATATCGCTTCTGCCGATAACCTGAAAACATGGTTGCTGAAAAATAAACAAACCAACAATTGGAAAACATCCAGAGCCACCGCCGACGCCTGTTATGCTTTATTGTTAAATGGAAGCGACTGGCTGACCAATGCCCCCGAGGTAAGTATCCGGCTTGGAGAAATGAAAATAGTATCGGAACCAGGTAACGCTGAAGCCGGAACCGGTTATTTCAAAAAAACCATCGAAGGAAAGAAAATAAATCCTGCTATGGGTAATATAACCGTAAATGTAACCTCCGGCAGTAAACCTTCCGGCAATGCCCCAGCGTGGGGAGCGGTGTACTGGCAGTATTTTGAAGATCTCGAAAAGATCAGTTCCGCCGCCACTCCGCTGAAACTGAACAAAAAACTATTCGTGGAAAAACTGACTGACAGGGGAGCTGTTCTTGAACCTTTGAATAACAGAAATACATTAGCGGTAGGCGATAAAGTAAAAGTGAGGATTGAATTAACGGTGGACCGCCCAATGGAATATGTGCACATGAAAGATATGCGCGCTTCCTGTATGGAACCGGTAAATACCCTCAGCAGTTATAAATGGCAGGGCGGACTTGGTTATTATGAAACTACCAATGACGCTTCCACCAGTTTCTTTTTTAATTACCTGCCAAAAGGAACTTACGTATTTGAATATGCGCTTTTTGTTACTCATAACGGAACGTACAGCAATGGCATTACTACTATACAGAGCATGTATGCCCCGGAATTTACCAGTCATAGCGAGGGCATTAAAGTGAATGTAGAAACCAAATGATGAACGTCGATTTTCTTGTTATCGGACAGGGCATCAGCGGCAGTTTTGTAAGCTGGTACCTGCAGAAAGCCGGCAGCTCGTTCTTGGTGATCGACAAGGCCGATGCTTTTTCTTCATCCCGCGTAGCGGCTGGAATTATCAATCCTGTTACCGGGCGAAGGATAGTGCAAACCTGGATGATCGACACCTTACTGGGATTCGCGCTGAATGCTTATACAGAATTGGGAACAGCGCTGAATCTGCAGGCGATCGCTCAAAAAAACATTATCGATTTTTTCCCCGCTCCGCAGATGTTGCTTTCCTTCCGGAAACGTTTCGAAGAAGATCCTGCCTACTTATCTTTTCCGCAAGAACAGAATGGCTACGCTCAGGATTTCAACTACGATTTCGGTTTTGGCGAAATTGCGCCCTGTTATGCCGTGAACCTGGCGGAGATACTTCCTGCCTGGCGAAAAAAACTGGGCGAACGCAGCCAACTGCTGGAAGATCATTTTGATCATAGCCAGCTAACTATTGAAGGCGACGGCATCCGTTATCAGGATATACATGCGCAAAAGATCATCTTTTGCGATGGCTCCCTGGCATTGGAGAATCCCTGGTTTAACAAACTTCCTTTTGCTTATAACAAAGGAGAAGCGCTGCTGATACGTCAGGAAGGATTACCTGCCGATAAAATATTTAAAAAAGGAATGAATATCGTACCGGTCTCAGAAAATATTTTTTGGTCAGGATCTTCCTACGAATGGAATTTTTCCGATGCGCTTCCCTCCGAAATATTTCGCCAGAAAACGATCGGGCTGCTGAAACACTGGCTCAAAAGGCCTTTTGAGGTAATTGATCACCTGGCTGCCGTGCGGCCAGCCACTATTGAAAGAAGACCTTTCGTGGGCATTCACCCGCATCATCCGCAACTAGCCATATTAAACGGAATGGGAACAAAAGGCTGCTCGCTGGCGCCTTATTTTGCAGATCAGTTAGTCAATCTTCTCACCAAAAATACTCCTGTCCTGAAAGAGGCCGATATTAAAAGATTCAGCAGGATACTTGGCCTGTAATATCTTTACGAATATTACCTTCATTTAAAAAGTTATAACAGTGAATAATAAACCTGTGGAAATGTATGCCGTGCCAGCAAAATTCAGGGGTATGGAAAATCTTCATATTCTTTTCTGGCTGGTGAAAGATATCTGCTGGTGTATTGCCTTTAAACCGCTGGGCATCGCCATGATCTTCCCCACTTTTTCAATGGCCATATATATTATGTGGCAAAACAGGCAGCATATTTCGGAGCTTACGCATAACCTGGCCATAGCGCTTTGGATCCTTGCCAACTCGATGTGGATGATCTTCGAATTCCTTAATATAGATGATGAATACCGGCTTTATTGCCTGATACCTTTTTCAGCAGGTCTGTCGGTACTACTGTATTATTATCTATACTATATGCCCTTCGTTAAGAAAAAAGCTTTAGCTGC
>JBDTVL010000015.1:0-12267 GCA_040007215.1 Flavitalea sp. | reverse complement strand
TTTTAGGCTGTGAGTTTGCAGGCATCATTGAAGAAACTGGAAAGAGTGTGAGCCTATTCAAAAAAGGCGACAAAGTCTTTGGCTTTAATGATAAAACTTTCGGAGGACATGGTGAATATCTAACTATTGCAGAAACTGCTGCTATCACAATTTTGCCTAAAAACGTATCTTATGAGGAAGCTGCTGCAATTACTGAAGGATCTCATTATGCCCTCTGCGATATAAGAGCAGCCAAAATAACGAGCGGACAAAATGTGATGGTTTATGGGGCGACAGGGGCAATTGGCTCCGCAGCAGTGCAAATATTAAAAACCCTTGGGACAAATGTTACAGCCGTTTGCAATACAAAAAATGTTGAACTGGTAAAATCTCTGGGCGCTGATATAGTTATTGATTATCAAACAGATGATTTTACAAAAACAGAGACAAGATTCGATTTAATATTTGACGCTGTAGGCAAAAGTTCGTTTGGGAAATGTAAAACATTACTAAAGAAAAAAGGGATTTATATTTCGACTGAACTTGGCAAGAATGCAGAGAATATTTTTTTGGCGCTGACGACACCCATTTGGGGTGGGAAAAAGGTTTTATTTCCAATGCCAACAATTAATAAAGAAGACGTTATTTATCTAAAAAATCTTGTTGAAAAAGGAGAATTTAAGCCTGTAATAGACAGATATTATAAACTAAACGAAATTGTAGAGGCATACAAGTATGTTGAATCAGGACAAAAAACCGGCAATGTGGTAATTAAAATTACGGATGAATAAAAAACCAGGCAATACCTGGGAGGCATATCTGCAAAACCAGGGATAATTGGTACATTTACCTCGAAAAGACCTCGGACAGCGCTCCGAAACGCAGTAAAATCAAGGGTTGTATCTCACTTTCTCCTCATTGCCTCCTCGGAACCATGCTAAAATACCTTGTCCAATCTGGCTTTCAGGCCATTGATACCTCATTGATACCTCAGCGCTACCTTATTACTACCTCTTTGCTACCTCGGAATCGCCTCGGGAGCGGGTTAAATTTCGAAGACAACCGCAGTTGTCAATAGGGAAGGTATACTCATGGGCGGAGAAGGCATAAAGGTTTTCATTAGGAGGTATAGAGGGAGTATAGAGGGAGTATAGAGGAGTTAATGTAGGGCCTGATCCCTCTATAGATGACCTCATTGCTGAGCTGTCCTGCGGGTAACGATTATACGTTGAACATGTTTTTAAGAATATGACAGGTTGGAAAATATCTTTCGAAGTATAGTTTTTCGGGAAAAGTGAACTGATGATCACTCGTGGCGCAGTGCAGAAAGATATTTTTCAAGCCTTTCAATAATTTGTTTTTGCCCTTCATCGGCTTTGTGCACTTTGATTATGGTTTCACGTATAGCTGTTGTATTAAATAGAATCGTCCAGTCTATTTGGGTTTCTTAGCCTTGGGCTAAATGGTTTTCGAAAAGTTGGTTCAATACTGTTTTGTCTAATAGCGGGACGTTCAATATCTGCAATATTTCGTAGGGCGGCTGTTTTAATTTCAATTAGCTTTTATTTATAACCATGCTGATTTTCAGTAAGTTAAAAGATCGGCCATTTCAAATCATCACCGTGCTAAATTTAGACCAAACCTTTATCAAATATGAGTTTCAAAGAACTGGATATATTTTTTACCGGACACTGATGAAACTAAAAAATTATTTTGAATATTTTTTAGCCTGTTTCTATTCGCTGAATTCGGAGTACAGGGAGGAGATATCCGCACTCAATTATTCTAAGGCGGTTTAAAATTGGAAAAAAGTAATAATTTTAAACTGCTTATATGAAAAAGAGAATATTTCCTGATATGCCAACTGTTGCTGCGCTACCGGAACAAAAAACAAGCGCCGCGACCATGAAGGAGATATTCATGACCTATTACCCCAGATTAGCTTATTTCGCAGAAAACCTCTTGAAAGACAGGCAGGAAGCAGAAGATGTCGCCTCCTCTGCTCTGGGCAAACTTTGGGAAAACATGTCCGGTCCCGAAGATAAAGTGGTCGCTAATATTGAGGCATGGTTGTTTGTGATCGCCCGAAATGCCTGCTATAATTACCTGAAGCATCAGAAGGTTAAAAGGAAGAGTGGCGAATACATTATTGGCGATCTGGAAAGTATAAGCCATGATATTGAAGCAAATCTCATAGAAGAAGATATTATTAATAAATTATTCATAGAGATCTGCCAATTGCCAGGCAGGTGTAAGCAGGTGGCTGAATTAATTTATATTCATGGTTGCACTCCTTCTGAAGTGAGTCAGAAATTAGGTATCACGGCTAGCACTGTACGAAGTCAGCAAGCCAGGGCCATCGAACTCATACGTACCTCTCTAATCAGGAAGAAAATTTTTATTGAACCCGCCATTTTGCTTCTTTTTTTATTCTCTTTGGACAGATAAGCGCATTGAGTTGTCTTATTCTCACAGTCATGAAGGGAAATATTGTTAATATCATTTACAAAGAGCTTAATTCACTGCCGCTTACCGACCAGGAAAGAGATGAACTAAGTCGCTGGCTGGCTCAGTCGGCCAGTAATTTGCAGGTATACTTCTCATTAAAGAGTGAAGAAGGACTGAAGGATCAATTGAAACGCAGGCTGGATTGGCAGGAATCTGCGGAAGCGGCATTCGTCCGTTTTTCAACTGATTACTCTGTTGGCAGATCAGGGATGGATCCGGACCTGAAGACTAAAGAAATTTATCCGCATGACCCTATCTCTTTATTTAGGCGCACCTGGTTGCGTTATGCTGCGGCAGCAATATTGGTGTTGGGAATGGGGGCTTTTCTCTGGAATATGCGAAACGAAAAGCCCTCCCCGCAGCTATCCTTTACTACGGGTCTAATAAATAACGATTTTGCTCCGGGCGCTAACAGGGCAATACTCACGCTGGCCGGAGGCGGTACAATAGTTTTGGACAGCGCCAGTGATGGTATACTGGCGCAGCAGGGTGGGGTAAAAGTGATGAAATCCTTCAATGGCCAGATCATCTATACTCCCGGGTCAGTGGAGGCTTCTGCACAGGTAATGCTTAATACTATGAGCACGCCGCGTGGAGGCCAGTATCGAATTACGCTTTCAGACGGCACTAATGTTTGGCTCAATGCGGCTTCGTCCATTACTTATCCTGCTGTTTTTATTGGCGATAAGCGGAAGATAAGCATCATCGGCGAAGCCTACCTGGAAGTGGCAAAAAACGCCAGTCAGCCTTTTGTCGTTCAGGTAGGAGAAAGCGAGATTGAAGTTTTAGGAACTCATTTCAATGTCAATGCTTATGATGATGAGCCGGCAGTAAAAACTACGCTGCTTGAAGGAAAAATTAAAATATCGAAAGGGCTTGATTCTAAACTTCTGTTACCAGGAGAACAGGCGGTTATCAATGACTACATCCTGATTGATAAGAGCATCGATACCGATCTGGTGATGGCCTGGAAAAACGGATTATTTGAATTCAGGGATCAGTCAGTCGAATCCATTATGCGGCAGGTGGCAAGGTGGTACAATGTAAGCGTAGTATATGAAACAAAGATCAATTATCATTTTAATGCATCTATTCCCCGGAGCGTTCCTGTTTCCCGGCTTTTCCATCTGCTTGAATCTACCGGCATGGTACATTTCAGTATCGTCAATAATACCATTATTGTAAAATCTTAAAACCTATGCCTATGCATTAAATAAGGCGACCATAAAAAAAGCCGCTTCGTCTGTAATACGAAGCGGCGGAGTTATGGCCGTTAATAATTACAATCTGCGACGACTGCATCCCTTTCAGGAAATCATTATTAATTATAACCAAAACCAACCAAAGGTATGGAATTCAAGATTCTTTGTCGCATAAGCGAGAAAGCGGCCTTTACATTTAAAGGCAACCTGTTGATTCGAAAAACACTGCTTTGCATGAAATTAGCTTTATTGCTGACCGTTATATCTCTTCAGGCATGGAGCGCCAACTTCGGTCAGGCTATTACTATTTCTATAAAGAATGCTTCTCTTGAAAAAGTATTCAATGAGATCAGAAAGCAGAGCAACTACCGGTTTATTTATACGAGGGAGCAAATGGCTGAAAGCGCTCCGGTATCGCTGAATATTAAAGAAGCTACAATCAATGAAGCGCTTGACATCTGTATGCGGGGTCAGCGCCTTACCTATTCGATAGACGAAAACCAGGTGATCATATTCGGGAAAAAAGAATTGGAAACAATCGTTTTAACGAATGTTGTAGCAGATACTGTTATATCCGGAAGGGTATTGTCTTCGGGAGATAAATCTCCCCTGACCGGCGCCTCTGTCATGATTAAAGAAAATGGCAAAGGCGTTTTTACAGATATTAATGGCATATTTAAACTACCGGCTTTCAATGGCAACGAAACGATACTGATTTCCTATACTGGGTATGTTACCCAGGAAATAAAGATTAACGGAAGAACTACTGTTAACGTTTCATTGGTTCAGGATGATAATAAAATGTCTGAAGTGGTGGTGACTGCCATGGGCGTTGAAAGACAGAAAAAATCTCTTGGTTTTTCCGCCACGGTGATTGACGCCAAACCGCTGGCAGAGACCCGCGAAACCAATATACTTAATTCTTTGAAAGGGAGAGTAGCCGGCGTGTATGTTAACCAGGGAGCCGGAGGAGCCGGAAGCGCTTCCTATGTAGTGATAAGAGGCGCTCATTCATTTAATTCGGGAAAGAACCAACCATTGTATATTGTTGATGGAATACCTATCACCAATGAAAGCAATGTCAAAGAAAACGGCGGATCGCAGTTTGATTTTGGCGATGGGGTAAGTAATATTAACCCCGACGATGTGGAGTCGATGACCGTGCTCAAAGGCCCGAATGCCTCGTCGCTCTACGGATCCAGGGGAGCGAATGGCGTTATCCTGATCACTACAAAAAAAGGGAAGGCTGGCAAAGGAGCCAGGGTTTCTTTGAATTCAAACGCGACTTTTGAAAGGCCCAATTCCATTCCTAAATTCCAGAGAACCTGGGGCGGCGGATATGATGATGATTACGCTTCATTTGATGAAGTAACGCTTGCAGATGGATCAAAAGCATCCAGCTGGCCGAATTGGCTGATCGATAACTGGGGTGGAAAACTGGATGGCCGCCCGATCGTATTTCAGAATATCCCCAATGAGAAACCCATTCCTTATACCGCTATCAGCGATAAGGAACTGATGAAATTCTTTAATACAGGAAAGACCTACACCAATTCCCTTACTATGTCGGGAGGCAATGAAGCTACCACTTATCGGGTTTCCGCTTCCAATCTCGACAATTCAGGTATTACACCCAATTCGGAATTGCATAGAAGAACCATTGATGTTAAACTGAACTCAAATATAAGTAACAGGCTTTCCGTATCGGCCAAGGCCAATTATATCAACCAGACAGGAAAGAACAGACCAAGCATAGGCGGAACTTTTCTTGATGTAACCACCAATGTCCAACTGACGCCGGTTTTTATTCCCCTGAGCTTTCTGAAAAATTATGAAAATGAAAACGGGTCAATAAGAAACTTCAGGTCGCTGCCTGTTAACCCGTATTGGGTGGTCAACAAAGTAAAAACCGATGATACACGGGAAAGACTGATAGGTTTTGTTTCGGCAGAATATAAATTGCTGGACTGGCTTAAACTGATGGGAAGAACTGGGTTGGATTATTATACGGATAACAGCGCAGTGGTAGTGCCCGATAAAAATCCTATTGGCGATTACCAGAATGGATACGTCAAAAACGAAGTGGGTTTTACAAAAGAAAGCAATAGTGATTTTCTGCTGACCGCCAGTGGAAAAATACAGCCATCGCTTATCGGTTCCTTCTCCGTTGGCGGCAATCACCGCGATTACCGGCATGAATCAGTGCAGCAGGTTGGCAGAAATAAAGATCTTGATAATCTCTGGATCATTGAGAATATGAAAAGCATTGAATCGTATAAATTTTATAACGCCAAAACGGTTAACTCGCTTTATTTTGCCGGTCAGCTGGCCTACAATAATTATCTTTTCCTGGATATTACCGGCCGTAATGACTGGTCATCTTCATTGGGAAAAAATAATTATTCTTTCTTTTATCCCTCTGCCAGCGCAAGCTTCGTATTTACCGATATTCCCGCATTCCGGCCTTCATTCCTTACTTATGGAAAACTGAGATTATCTTATGGACAGGCAGGAAACGATTCGGATCCTTACCAGACTCAGTCAGGATATTATTTAGGATCTGTTCCTTATATCGGCGGGCAGAGAATGATGAGTGTTTCGGGAAACGTGCCGCTTGCCGATCTTAAAAATGAGCTGACCACTTCCTTCGAAGCGGGAACTGAACTCCGGTTCTTTAATGACAGGCTTGGATTGGACCTTACCTATTATGACGCTACTACTGAAAATCAGATTATGCTGGTCAGGCTTCCATTATCTACTGGCTACTCCACTAAATTGATCAACGCGGGAGCAATACGCAACAGGGGTATTGAAGTTTTATTGAATGGAACGATCGTTAAGGGAAGCGCTTTTGGATGGGATGTATCTCTGAACCTGTCGAAAAATAAATCTAAGGTAGTGCGCCTTACTGAACAGATCAAAGAGTTCACCTTGTTTGGTCCTATCGTTGTTCAGGAAGGACAACCCTTTGGTAATATAGTAGGATCAGCTTATAAAAGATCGCCTGATGGAAGAATAGTTGTTGATGGAGATGGAAATTACCTCGCAGACGACAACGTTAAAACGCTCGGAAATATACAGCCCAAGCTGATCGGAGGATTTACCAATACGTTTACTTTTAAAGGCATTGAATTAAGAGCCCTGGTAGATGCGCGTATCGGCGGAAAAGTGTATTCAAGAAGTAAGCAGGATCAATGGCAGAAGGGTACTGGGGTAGGAACGGAAAACCCTGGCGATTTTATTGTTGACGGCGTAGTTGAACAACCTGATAAAACATATATTGAAAATACCAGCGTGATCACCAGGATGGAGATGTTTGCTTTCCGCGGTTGGTCAGATTTAGGCGAAGAGTTTGTGCTGGATGCCACCACTGTTTCTTTGCGAGAAGTTAGTTTGGGCTATAATTTTAAAACGTCCATCTTCAAAAACGCTTTCAAAGGCATCAAACTTTCGCTGGTGGGAAGAAACCTTGCCTTTTTATATCGTGGCAGCGAATTCGCGGCTATGGGTATCTCGGCGGAATCGAGCTTTGCGCCAACTGCTGCCGCACAGGGGATCGAATCCAGGAACATGCCTGTTACCCGCAGTGTGGGCATTAATCTCAATCTTTCATTCTGATTATTCTCAAAATATTATTATATGAATTGTCGACATACATATACCACGATTATTTTAACCTGCGCGGCGCTATTTTTCTTTGCCGGCTGCACAAAAAATTTCGACTCCATCAATACGGATCCGAGGTTGGTAGGATCCGGAATTGCCAGCCCTTCTCTTATCCTGACCAAAGTTCAGAAAGAGTCGGTTTTTAATTTGATGGAACAGGATAGCCGGCTGGAAGTGTATACCGGTTATACCGGTCATACCACCACGACCAATGCTCTGATCAAAGGTCCCTGGGATGAACCATTCGGGACTTTCTATACCAGTTTTATTGTTAATATTTCGGAAGCTGTGCGTCTTTCTGCCGACGATGAAAAACTAGCTAACATAAATGCGGCGGCAAGGATATGGAAAGTGTGGCTGTTCAGCAGGCTGACGGATCTTTATGGCGATATACCCTATTTCAGCGCGGCAAAAAATGTTAATGAGGTAGATCCTGCGCCGGCATACGATAAACAGCAGGATATTTATAACGATTTTTTTAAAGAGCTCAAGGAAGCGGTTGATGTATTAAAAGCAGACGACGGATCAAGAAAGGCCATGGGAAACCAGGATCTTCTTTATAAAGGAGATATTGCGTCCTGGATCAGGTTTGGCAACTCCTTGCGATTTCGTTTAGCTATGCGCGTGAGATACGCCGATCCTGCATTGGCGGCGCTGAATGTGCAGGAAGTTATTAATGATGAACTAATCACCGATAACAGCCAGAATGCGCTGATTAAAGCGGGAGACGCCAACCAGCCAAGTAATGAAAACAAAAATCCTTATTTCAATGGAATAGCGGGCGGCGCGAAAGAATTTCGCTGGGCGTCCTTCACGCTTGCTGAGAACCTGACAAAACTGAATGATCCCAGGGCTTCTGTATTTATCAAGCCATCTTCAGTAGGCGATTATTTTGGTATCTTTCTTTGTATCTCCACTGATGAGAAAGCCGTTAATATCGGACGTCCTGATAATTCAGATTCTGAGCTTGGCGATATTGCCTGGCGCCCGGATTTTACCTTTCGGTTGTTAACCGCTCCTGAAGTTTATTTTCTCCGGGCGGAAGCAGCGCTGGAGGGAATCACCACAGAAGATGCCAATGATCAGTATTTTGCGGGTATAGACGCTTCAATGGATTATTTTAATATCGCTGGCGCCGATAAAACAGATTACCTGGCAAGCGCTGCAGGATCGCTGTCCGGAACGTCTGAGGAAAAACTGGAAATGATCATAACGCAGAAATGGCTAGCTAATTTTCTTCAATTTGACGAGGCCTACGCCGATTTCAGAAGAACGGGATATCCTCGTATTTATGTAGGACATGCGCCGAGCGATACCAATGGCGAAGTGCCCAGGAGAATTCAGTACCCTTTGAGCGAGTATAACTCTAATAACGCTAAAGTAATGGAGGCTGTGGGCAGATTATCGGGCGGCGATAACCTGACAAGTAAAGTTTGGTGGGATGCCAATCCGAATGTTCCCGTGCATCATCCCAAACAAGGAATATATCCTCCTTTTTAATTCAGTAGGAAAGTACGATTATTATTGAAGTGCATCATATATAGGTAGCATCAGACCTGATTATTAAGCGAAAGAAAGGATAACGAAAATGGAGCGGGTTGAAGAGATCTTCACGTCAAATTTTTCAAGGCCTTTGGATGATTTGTACGATATCGCTTTCGTCCTTCGGGATCAGTTGGATGATGTGAATCTTTTTTATTTAACACAAAAACTTATTTTGTATGCTTGACTTAAATTTATTTCTAGCCGGATCAATTACATGTTTTATCTCATTTGGCCCTGGTTGTTTCACTAAAAAAGACTGGAACCCAGAAATACCTAAGGGACCCGTTATGCATGAAAGCCAGAATTGGCAACAAAAACATCCTGATTGGATTTTCTCCGATGACTTCGAGTCTGATAAACCCTTTATCGCACAAGGAAGATATTTTGAATATGGAGATAATGGAGGCGAGTTTGTACCTATAACCGGAGTAGGAGTAAATAGCTCCATAGGTATGAGGGTGAAATGGCAGCAAGGAGAAGAAGAAGCGGGAAATCTTAAATTGGGATTTGGTAAACAACCGGATGGCTATATGGATAAAGGTATCCATAGTTCCGATAATTTTCGTGATATATATTACAGGTCATATATAAAAATGGGGGCTGGCTGGCAGGGTAACCCGTATAAGCATTCCCGCGCTATGATATTTAGCGGAGCAGACTGGTCACAGGCTATGATCGCTCATCTCTGGCAAAATGAGACGGATGGACTAGCTATGGATCCGGCAACCGGCGTAGACGCTTCTGGTACAGTAATTACCCAGGGATATAATGATTTTAACCATTTAATATGGTTAGGAAACAAGGCTGGTACAACTCCTGTTTTCAGCTCGGCAAACGCGGGTAAATGGTTTTGTGTTGAGGCGCATGTTAAATTAAATGACCCCGGCCAGGCGAATGGTATTCACGAGTTTTGGATCGATGGAGTATTGCAAGCGAGAAGCGCCAATCTTGATTTCACGAAAACATATACTGAATATGGTATTAACGCTATCTTTTTTGAAAATTACTGGAATGGCGGGTCACCTAAAGAGCAGGAGCGATATATAGATAATATTGTAGTGTCTACTAAAAGAATTGGTTTCTAAGAGTACTGTTCGGAATTAATTAATAGAAAATATTGAAAAAGGCCGCCGTTCATAATTATGAATGGCGGCCTTTTTCAACCCTTGTTGATCTTCCCTAACTAATCTTTTCTCAACATCCGGTCTGCTGAAGCCTATTACGAAATATATTTTCCGGCTTTTCGAAGCTACACCCTTAATGAGCCACGGAATGCCCTGGAGGCATAGTAAGATTCTGCGCCGTTATGGTATACGAATACCTTGTTGTATCGGCGATCACAAAAGAGCGCGCCGCCGAGTTTTCTAATATCAGGAGGCGTTTTCACCCAGCTCGAGGTTTTTGTATCGAAGCTTCCAAGACCCTGCAAAGCCCGGTATTCTTCCTCCTTTAAAAGCTCAATGCCCATGGTTGCCGCTATATTAATAACACTATCTTCCGGTTTATGTTCTTTCCTTGACGCCAGCGCTTCATCATCGTAACAGAGACTTCTGCGGCCTTTTGGACTTTCCGCCGAGCAATCATAAAAAATGTATTCACCCGTCTCTTTATCATGACCAACAACATCCGGTTCCCCTCCGGTGATTTCCATTTCATCGAGCGACGCTAATTTCTCCGCGTTAGCTTTCAGCTTTGCCTGTATTTTGGCCCATTCAAGACCTTTATGACGGTTCATGTTTTTCTCAAAGCGGGCTTTCAATACGCTGAGAAGTTCTTCGCTTTGTTCGGGTAGCAACGCCTTTTTTTTGCTGTTAATGTTGTTCATGCTTTTGTATTATTGCTCTGAGAAAAGTGTGTCGGGTTTGCATCAATCATCCAGGCCTTTTCCATGGAGTATTGACTTCATATATTTTTCTACTCTTGACTCACGGGTTTTAGATTGTTTAACCGATGAAAAATAAAGAAGGTACGCTCTTTGCCGTCCCGGCGTTAATTTGTGAAATGCCGTTTTCAGGGCAGGAACCTTATCTAATTTCTTTTTAAATTCTTCCGGAATAGCGAATGCCGCGGTCTTTTTTAAAGCTACTTTCAAACCGGCTTTTTCCACTTCAATGGCTTTATAAATATACCTTTTCAGGATGGCTTTCATCTTAACTATTTCCCGAACATTGGTGAACCGGATCTGGCGCGCCGCCTGCACATTCGCCGTTTGCTGGATCAGGATTCCATTGGCATCTTTCAGCAGAGCTCCTTTGAAAAATAAAAGCGCACAATATTCTTTAAACACATGTATTAAAACGATGTTGCTTTTCTGAAAGGAGTAACAGGGAACGCCCCATTTCAATTCTTCGGTCAAACCACAATCAAGAACGATTATTCTCAATTGCTCCAGTTCTTCCTGCCAGCTTTTGGCTTTGCTAAAATAAAAATTAACCTTAGGATTCATCTGTTCTTTTTTTGTTAACAGAAATGATTTTTCTATCCGCGGGCCTGGAATACCAGGATATGAAAGTAAGGATCAGTAATAAGGAGGGCCCAAAAAATTCTTTGGCGTCATCACCTATGGCTAAATGAGAAATAATAGCGCCAGACATGGCAAAGAAAAACCCGGCATAGGCCCATTCTTTAAGTAAAGGAAATTTGGGAATAAGCGTTGCGACAACGCCCAGAATTTTCCAAATGCCTAGTATAGTTAGTAAATAGTTTGGATAGCCCAAATGCAAAAACATTTCCACCTCTTTATCCATTTTAATGAGTTGTACGATCCCCGTTGATACCATTCCCAGGGCAAGCCAGATGGTAGAGATCCAATAAATAATTTTATTTCTCTTTGTCATAGGGTGTTATTTTAATTTGCTTACTATATTCTGCAACCGGGTATGAGCCATATTGATGCCTTGAGCAAAAGGTAACTTAAGTAATTCGTCTCTGAGCGCGGCTGATTTATATACTACATGCATATTGAGTTTGCTGGTATCCTCAGAAAGTTTTTCAAAGGCTAAGAACTCCAGTTGAACGTCAAAAGGCGTATTCTCTATTTCAAATGTCCTTGTTATTTTCTTGTTCAGCGTAAACTCATGGATTGTTCCATTGGCCCGAAATACCACGTCGCCTTTCGCATTTGTTGTTTCGAATTGGTAGCTGCCATGCCTTTTATTTTCGAGTTTCAACACTTTTGTTCCCATCCATTGAGCAACAATATCGGCCTCTGCATATGCTTTAAAAAGAAGTTCCAGGGGTAATTCAAATTCCCTGGTGATAAGCAATTCCTGTTTACCGGTTTCGGCATGGAGCTTGGTGTTTTGTTCCATATTTTTTCGGTTTGTATTTTTTCATGATGGTTTCTAATTTGTTGAACCGGTCTTCC
>JBDTVL010000014.1:0-12424 GCA_040007215.1 Flavitalea sp. | reverse complement strand
CGGGGCTGATCACAAATTCTCCGGTTTTGAAGAATCCCAATCCCGCAGGATTTACATATAGTGAGGTGATATCGCCGCCCAGCGATCCCAGGGCGCCGCCAAGCGCCTGGTTACGGGCAGTTCCGGAAGGAGTATTGTACGACATCCGGATAACATCTTCCGGAAGCTGCGCTTTTACTGATAAGCCTGCTAGGGACAAAATACACAGATAAAAAACTTTCTTCATACTTTATAAATTGAATAAGACGTGGGCCGGGTAATGAAAAGGAGGAAATATAATTCAAGATATTCTCAAATTGTATTTCCTCCTATATAAGATCATGTTCAGGTTACAGGTTCTTATCTTCTGCTTGGTCTGCTACCTGAGCTGGAACTGCCCGATGAACTGCCTGAAGAACCTGAACTATTACTTCTGGTAGAACCGGAAGAATAATTGTTATTATTATTATTGGATGAAGGTGTATAACTTCTTACCGGCCTGTCGGAAGAATTAGGATTAGTATAGGTATTACCGGAACTCCTCGCTGAATTGCTGCCGGAGAATATTCTTCTCATCGAATTTCCCAGGGTGCCATTGTTATTGCCTGGAGCATTGTTATGAACATTGTTAGATGGCGCGTACAACCTGCTTCGGTTAACGGCGCTATTATAATTCGTGTTACGATAACTGCCCGCATTGAAATTCCTCATGGTCGTATAACCAGCAGGATTAGTCTTCGGATTAACGATCACTACGGATGGATAATATGGGTTATAATAATTATTCCAGTTCATGTAACTGTTATAATAATTGTTGTAGGAATAACCATAGTAAGGATTGATATTGCCGTAGCCAAGACTAAAGCCGCTGTTATATGGCGAATAAGGCGCGTACGACCAGTCGTTATAATAATTGTAATTATCAAAAGCCGACCACCTGCCCGGATTCATTACCCGCATTCTGAGATAATTATCTTCGGAAGGCATGCTTTCATTATAAGAAGAACCATAACGGTCAGGACTGTTATTCACTTGTACGTAGGCATCCTGTTCGCGGGTAGGAGAGAAATAAACGTCGTCCGGAGTTTGACCTGATCTGTAAACCGAACAACTGCTCATCAGCGCGGCAGCGGTAACCAGTAATATATTTATTGATCTCATGGCAATGATTTTAACGTTTTGGGATGAAGTTGCTACTTTTGCGACATCCGGTAATAAAGTTACATTAAAAAGACAGGTGAAAAAGGAAAAACATTGCATGAAGGTTGTTAAAGAACTGTAATAATTAAACGACAAGGTTTACAACCGCTAAATAAAGGAGTACCAATACAATGAGCAAGGAAATAACTTCGAAAAGTCAGGATTATTCTCAATGGTATAATGATCTGGTCATTAAAGGCGAGTTGGCCGATTATTCAGCCGTACGCGGATGTATGGTTATAAAACCTTATGGGTTTGCGCTCTGGGAAAACATGCGCGATGCACTGGATAAAATGTTTAAGGATACCGGCCATGTAAACGCCTATTTTCCGCTGCTGATCCCTAAAAGTTTTCTGAGTAAGGAAGCCGCTCATGTGGAAGGGTTTGCCAAGGAATGCGCCGTGGTAACCCATTACCGCCTGAAATCGGACGATAAGGGTGGAGTGGTGGTAGATCCCGAGGCTAAACTGGAAGAAGAGCTGATCATTAGGCCAACGAGCGAAACTATTATCTGGAACACGTATAAAACCTGGATACAGTCGTACCGCGATCTTCCTTTGCTGATCAACCAGTGGGCAAATGTTGTTCGCTGGGAAATGAGGACCAGGCTCTTCCTGCGCACCTCGGAGTTCCTCTGGCAGGAGGGGCATACCGCTCATGCCACAGCGCAGGAAGCCGTAGAAGAAACTACGCGGATGCTGGATGTGTATGCCGATTTTGTGGAGAACTGGATGGCCCTGCCAGTGATTAAAGGCGTAAAGACCTCCAGCGAGCGTTTTGCCGGCGCTATAGATACCTACTGTATCGAAGCCCTGATGCAGGATGGCAAAGCCCTGCAGGCAGGCACGTCGCATTTCCTGGGACAGAATTTCGCCAGGGCATTTGAGGTAACCTTCTCCGATAAAAACAATAAGCTCGATTATGTATGGGCTACCAGTTGGGGGGTAAGCACCCGTCTTGTTGGCGCGCTGGTGATGGCGCACAGCGATGATGAAGGACTTATCCTTCCTCCCCGGATAGCGCCAACACAGGTGGTGATCGTACCTATTTATAAAGGCGATGAACAGAAACAACTCATCGACGCTAAAGCGGATGAACTGGTAAAGCAGCTTAAAGCCGCAGGTGTTCGCGTTAAATATGATAACAGCGACCATACCCGGCCAGGATGGAAATTTGCCCAGTATGAACTCAAAGGCGTTCCTATCCGCATAGCCATAGGCCCCAGGGATCTGGAAAATAACAGGGTGGAACTGGCCAGGAGAGATACGCGCGAAAAGAGCTCCGCTTCCTTCGATGGGCTTCCTGAATTTATTGTAGATCTTCTTGGTCAAATTCAGCGCGATATGTTTGAGAAAGCATTATCTTTCAGAGAGCAGAATATTACTAAGGTGGATACCTGGGAAGAATTTGAACAGACATTGAAGGGGAAAGGCGGCTTCCTTTCTGCACACTGGGATGGCGCTCCGGAAACAGAAAACAGGATCAAAGAAATGACTAAGGCTACTATACGTTGCGTGCCATTAGATAATTTGAAAGAACAGGGGAAATGTATCCTTACCGGCGCGCCCAGCGAACAGCGGGTGTTATTTGCGCTGGCTTATTAGGAATTGATAGCAGACCGTTATTTTAAAACCCGGCATTCTCTCTCAATCAATCAAATACAAAAATCAAAATGGAACAAACACCCCAACAAACAATTATTCCGCCGGTCAGGCCCAAGAACTGGCTGGTTGAATCGATCCTCGTAACTATTTTTTGCTGTCTGCCTTTCGGTATCGCAGGAATTGTTTTCGCCGCGCAGGTGAATTCAAAATACGATACCGGGGATTATGACGGAGCGCTTAAATCTTCTGCAGATGCAGGAAAATGGACCAAAATTGGTTTGTTTGTCGGCCTTGCTTTTCTGGTTCTCTATCTCATCTTTATTTTCCTGCTCGGCGGCGCCGCTTTCTGGACCTCTGCCAGCATGCTGAGAAACAACTGATGCTGATGATCAGAACAAAAAAACAATTATGGATAGTAAGTACAGTAGCGATCGCAGGATCGCTACTGTACTTTTATTTCGATCCGTCTTTTAACCGTTTCTTTCCTCCCTGTCCTTTTAATTGGCTCACCGGGTTGTATTGTCCTGGATGCGGCTCCCAGCGAGCTTTTCACGATACGCTGCACGGGCATTTATCGTCCGCCGCCGGTCACAATATTTTATTTGTTATTTTTCTTCCCCTGCTCTTTTTTGCGGCTGTAGTAGCGCTGCATAACCTTTTTAGTAAGAAGAAATGGGGTCAGCGTTTATTCTATTCCGCTTCTTTTGCAAGAATAATATTAACAGTTACACTGCTTTTCTGGATATTAAGAAATATTCCTGCGGCGCCTTTTAATCTTCTTGCGCCATAACGCTTTACCGGGTAGAATAATAATTATAATCTTTGAGCAGGGTTTCCAGGAATTCCAATGGAGCCTGCTGCGTTTCCATTTTTACTTTTGATTTGATGCGCTCGGCAATCTTCGCCGCCAGGTACTGATCGTCTTTCTTTTTAACCGATTCAATAATGCTTTTCAGTGTATTAAGGTCCCTGTCGCTGAGTTGCATCACCTGCGGATAGAGCGGCTGGTAACCTGCGTCTATTTCTGTAAATACGGTATCCTGCCAGGAAGCGCTGTTGCGGAGATCTATCAGTATGGTTCCTGCCACCAGGTCGCCGATACGTTGCGATTTTGGCGTAAAGATCACGCTGGCCAGGCCGGCAAAAGTAAGCGGCATGGTCCACCACGGCATAACGCTGTATATAACGGCAAAAGCGATCCAGTACGGGAAATCGACAAGCCTGAATACCCAGCGGATAAGATATTGGCCCAGGCTTGGCTGTCCGCCTTCCTCCGTGATCACGCGGCAGTTCATGGCCAGTTTGCCAACGCTCCGGCCATTCATGGCCACTTCGCAGAACAGGGGATAAAAAAGCACTGGCAGGCTCAGTAAAAGCCCCTTGGTTTCCCAAACATTGGTCCATACAAAAAATGACTCTGCATGGATCACCAATGCCAGTATTTTCACTAATAGCCAGCATACAACTATATCGATTATCCACGCGAATAGCCTTTTATGAAAGGGCGCAACGCTGAACTCCACTTCTATATTAAATCCCGTGTCTAACTTTACTGGCTTCATGAAGAAATAAAGAAACGAATATTCCCTGAACAACTATAATCCTTCTAATATAACTATTATATTTATCGGGGCAACTATTCCGTTATAAGGGAATAAACCTTGAAATTCAAAAATGTGAAAAATTGAGAGAAGGTCTCTTCATCAAGAAGAATATAGAAAAATGGAAGGGTTACCAGTATGAAACCTCGGCCGATCCCGACGAGATGGCGCAGGAGTTTACAGAGCTGGTGAACGATCTCGGTTATGCGAAAACTTTTTACCCGCACAGTAAAGTGACCCTTTACCTCAATGGCCTCGCTTCGAAGATATACCTGGGCATCTATAAAAATAAAAAAGAAGAAAAGTCAAGGATATTCCGGTTCTGGAAAACAGAACTGCCACTGGTGGTAAGAAAACATCATCGTGAATTATTATATGCTTTCCTGCTCTTTACCTGTTTTGCGGTAATGGCAGCATTCTCCACAGCCCAGGACCAGAGTTTTGTGCGGGGCATTCTCGGCGATGGTTATATGGAAATGACAGAGCAGAATATTGCCAAAGGCGATCCCTTCGGCGTATATAAAAATGCCGGCCAGGTACAGATGTTCCTCTCCATAGCGTTGAATAATATCAAGGTTGCCTTTATGGTTTTCATCGGCGGCTTGCTGGTTAATATCGGCGCTATATGGATGTTGTTCGATAATGGAATGATGCTCGGCGCTTTTCAGACTTTCTTTTTTATAAAAGGATTGGGATGGGAGTCCATCCTCGTGGTATGGATCCATGGCACGCTCGAAATATCCGCTATCATCATTTCCGGAGGCGCCGGATTTATCATGGGCAACAGCATCCTTTTCCCTAAAACTTATAATCGACTGGATTCTTTAAAACGTGGCGCTAAAGACGGGATCAAACTGATGATCGGACTTACGCCTGTTTTTATTGTCGCCGCTTTTCTCGAAGGATTTATCACGCGCTATTCCACTATGCCAAAGCCGGTCAGCATAACCATACTTGCTGCATCGCTGAGTTTCATTATCTGGTATTTTATCGTTTATCCAATAAGGCTGCAGAACAGGTTGAAACGTATAAAAAGCATCAACAGCCTTACATGAAATCATTAATAAAACAGTTTATTATACTGTCGCTGATAGCATTGCCTTTTGGCCTCGCGGCGCAGGATTCTCTTGAACATATCATTGAGCCGGCATATGATAGCCTGACTTCGGGTTATTCCGACGAACAAAACCTTTATGATACTACGCCTTCTGCTTTTCTCCGCAGCGTTCCCGATACTACTGTTGAAAGACTGAAAAAGGATAAAGATTTTTTATACGCTAATGATCCTGGTTACTGGAAAAAAAAGGAAGAGACCAGGAATACTTCCCGGCTGCCCGCCATCATTGCTTTTCTTCAAAACCCTTTTGTACAGGGTCTGGGTTACCTTTTGCTGGCCTTGCTGGTAGTCTATATTATTTACCAGGTATTGGTGGTGAATAATCTTTTTATTTTTTCACGTTCTTCCAGGAAGAAAGCGTCTATTTCTGCAGAAGAAGAAGAAGCGCTTTCGGATGATCTCGATGAAAAGATCAGCAGGGCGATCGGAGACCAGGAATTCCGTGCCGCCGTGCGTTACCTTTACCTTAAAACATTGAAAGTACTGAACGATAAAAACCTGATCCGCTTTCATTCAGAAGCCACCAACCGCGATTACCTTCAGCAAATGCGGCAGTCGCCAGGATTTAAAGAATTCAGTTTTCTGACAGAGGCTTATGAATATGTGTGGTATGGCGAATTTGAACCCAGCCCGCTTCAGTTTGAGATGATACGGGAAAACTTCAATTATTTTATTAAAAGTTGATTAAAGAACATCCATATCAAATTGCCTTATACCTCCTGGCTATGCTGGCGATGACCGGATGCGGTAAACAACTGAATGAACGGTTTACCTTATGGCGTGGCGATAAAATTCCTTACGGAACCTATTACGCTTACCGCCAGCTTTCTTCCCTATTTACAGAGGCAGATATTGAGGTAGCGACTACTTCGCCGGCTGTACGCGCTTCCCTGGGACTTTATGGCGATGAAGAAAACGACAGCCTTTCCTCCCACGGCAAACGCGCTTACCTCATCATTGGCAATAGTCTTATGCCCAGCGAAGCGGAGATCAATGCCCTGTATACTTTTATCAGCAAGGGAAACCATGTTTTTATTTCCTGTACGGAAATAGGAGAGAACCTGCTCGACAGTTTAAGAATGTCCACTTCTTTAAAATCGGGATTTGATAACGATGACGATTCGCTCACGCTAAGTATTCTTGATCCGGTTTCCTACGATACTTCTACGTATACCTATCCGGGTAAGGCCATGGACAATAACTTTAGCAGGATGGACAGTAACATCACCACCATACTGGGTACCGATCATAACGGCAAAGCCAATTTTGTAAAGTTCACTTATAAAGGCGATGGTTCTCTTTATCTGCATCTGGCCCCTGCGGCGCTGACTAACTTTTTCCTGTTGCATAAACAGAATAAAACCTATTACGATAAGCTGCTTTCTTTTCTTCCGGAAGATCTTAATGAAGTGTACTGGGACGATTATTTCCGAACGCATTCCGGCGGCGAAAGTAATTCGGGTAAAAGCAGTTTCTCCAAGCTAAAAGCTTTCCTGGCGAACGAATCGCTGAGCTGGGCATTCTGGCTGGCGGTTTTTCTTTTCGCTATTGTTTACCTGTTCGATTCAAAAAGAAAACAAAGAGTGGTGCCGGAAATAAAACTTCTTAAAAATACCACGCTCGATTTCGTGCAAACGATCGGTCGTTTATATTTCCAGCGAAAGGATAATAAAAATCTTGCCGGAAAAATGAGCGCTCATTTTCTCGATCATGTCAGGAACACGTATAACCTGCCTACCTCGCAGCTTAATGAAGCCTTTGAGAACAGGCTGGCCTACAAAAGCGGCTATGACCTGGATGCTGTAAAAAGTATTGTTTACCAGGTACGGACCCTGGAAGATCAGCCGGTAGTGGACGATGACGACCTGCTGGCATTCAACGACAAGCTCGATAAATTCTATAAACACAAATGATCAATTAAATACAGCTGATAATGGAAGAAAATATTTTCGAACAACGCACCGACCTCAGCGAGCTGAAAAATGCCGTGGAAACGCTTAAACAGGAGATAGGTAAAGTGATCGTTGGCCAGGAACAGATGGTAGAACTGCTGCTGGCGGCTATATTAGCCGATGGTCATGTGCTGATAGAAGGCGTTCCCGGAGTGGCAAAAACACTGACCGCAAAACTGCTGAGTAAAAGTATTGCCGCAGGATTTTCAAGAATACAATTCACGCCCGACCTGATGCCCAGCGATGTGATCGGCACTTCTCTTTTCAATCCTAAAGAAACTACTTTCCAGTTTCGCCAGGGTCCTATATTCAGTAACATCATTCTTATTGATGAGATCAACAGGGCCCCAGCCAAAACGCAGGCCGCGTTGTTTGAAGTGATGGAAGAAAGACAGGTAACCGTAGATGGATATACCTATCATCTCCCTCCTCCATTTATGGTGGTAGCTACCCAGAACCCTATTGAACAGGAAGGAACGTATCACCTGCCGGAAGCGCAGTTAGACAGGTTCCTTTTTAAGATAAACGTAGTGTATCCCAGCCAGGAGCAGGAGTTTGATGTGGTGAAACGCCATCATCTCATGAGCGCTGAGCGTATGCTGGACCAGGTGCAGGAAGTGATCAGTTCGGCCGTTATACTCGGGCTGCGTGAACAAGTTCGGATGATACACGTGGAAGATAAACTTATTACATTCATCACCATGATCGTGGGCAGTACCCGTGCGCATAAATCTATTTATCTCGGCGCGTCTCCCCGCGCATCCATAGGCATACTTAATGGCGCCAAGGCGCTGGCGGCTATGCGTGGCCGTGATTTTATAACGCCGGAAGATATTATCTATATCGCCCCGGCAGTATTAAGGCACCGTATTGCGCTAAGCCCGGAAAAAGAAATGGAAGGCGCCGATACGGACGAGATCATATCGCAGATCATTAAAGGAATTGACGTGCCACGCTGAACAAGTATAACCGACCAGCAATGAAAGGATACGCCGAATATCTTAAACCATTATTTTTCAGTAAGAGATTTTACAGGATCCTTGCGGGCATTATTTCCCTGTTTATTCTCTCTTTTTCTTTGCATTGGTTATTTATCGCAGCAAAGATCGTACTGCTGGTATATACACTTTTAGTGGTTTTTGACTACCTGGCTTTATTTTCCCATAAACAGGGCATAACGGCCAGGAGAGAAATGCCTGATCGCTTAAGCAATGGCGATATAAATATGGTAAGCATAACAGCAACCAGCGCCTATCCTTTCCACGCTTCTATTGAGCTGATCGATGAACTGCCCGACCAGTTCCAGCAAAGAGATTTTCACATTAAGGGACTGCTATCAAAGGGCGCTGAACAGGTATTCAGTTACCCGGTAAGGCCGGTTCAACGGGGTGAATATTTTTTTCATCGCCTGAATATATTTATAAGAACGCCGCTCGGTTTGCTGATCAAAAGAAATATCATTCCTTCAGCGCATATGGTAAAGGTTTTTCCTTCTTATCTTTCCCTGAAAAAATTTGAACTGCTTGCCTGGTCCAACAACCTATCTGAATCGGGTAACCGAAAAATAAGGAAGATAGGACAGAGTATGGAATTTGAGCAGATCAGGGAATATGTGAATGGCGATGATATCCGTAGCATCAACTGGAAGGCTACGGCGCGTAAAGGCGGCCAGTTGATGGTGAATAATTTCACGGATGAGCGTAGCCAGCAGGTATACTGTATCGTAGATAAAGGAAGGGTCATGAAGATGCCCTTTGAAGGAATGTCTTTGCTCGATTATTCTATCAATGCGGCGCTTATCCTGTTAAGGGTAGCGTTGATCAGGCAGGATAGGGCGGGACTGGTCAGCTTCGCGGAGAATATTGGTCATTTTTTACCTGCCGACCGCAGGGCAGGGCAGATGAGCGCTATCCTCGATGCCTTATACAATCAGCAAACGCAGTTTGGCGAAAGCGATTATGAAAAGCTCTATGCACTTGTCCGGACGAGGATCACCCAGCGCAGCCTGATCGTTCTTTTTACCAATTTTGAATCTTTATCGGGCCTGCAAAGGCAGCTTCCCTATCTGCGGGCAATTGGCCGTAATCACCTGTTGCTGGTGGTGTTTTTTGAAAATACGGAACTCCGCAGACTCATTTCGGCAAACGTTTCAGATATTGAAACGCTTTATATCCGTACCATTGCAGAAAAATTCGCATTTGAGAAACGGCTTATCGTCAAAGAACTTCAGCAGCATGGCATATTTACCATCCTTACGCCGCCGGAGAACCTTACTGTTAATACCGTGAATAAATACCTCGAACTGAAAGCCAGGCAGGCGATCTGACGAGTAACCATTAAATAATTTCACCAGATTACATGATACGAGTAAATAGCGTTTTTGAAGATGGAATGATGCTGCTGATCGATAAGCCCTATGGGTGGACCTCTTTTGATGTGGTCAGTAAGCTCAGGTCCTGGATAAAGATTAAAAAAATAGGTCATGCAGGAACCCTCGATCCGCTGGCTACGGGTTTGCTTATTCTCTGCACTGGCAAATTCACCAAGAAACTCGATGAATACATGAAACGCGAAAAGGAATATACAGGCAAGATCATGCTGGGCGCCACTACGGCCACCTACGACCTGGAAAGTATTCCTGAAAACAGGAAAGATACCAGTCTGATCACTGCCGAACAAGTGCACGCTGCGGCATCTACTTTTACCGGTGAGATCCTGCAGGCTCCACCCATTTATTCTGCTATTAAAAAAGATGGCAGGCGCGCTTATGAGCTGGCCCGCAAAGGAGTGGAGGTAGAGCTGGAGCCGAGAAAAGTGATCGTGAGGGAGTTTGTCACCGGAACCGAATTGCCGGAGTTTGGCTTCAGGGTGGTTTGTTCAACGGGCACCTATATACGCAGTTTAGCCAACGACCTGGGGCGCCAGCTTGGTTGCGGCGGATACCTCAGTTCTTTATGCAGAACAAGAATTGGCGAGTTCAAACTTTCAGATGCCTGGACCATGGAACAGGCGGAGGAACGCATTAAAGCTCTGGGTTCGAAACCGGTTTAAGGTGTTATTATCCTATAGTCTCTCCTTTAATCAAAGTCAAGTCGCGGCATATTTATAATGCCGCCAAAGAGTACGGTCAGGTCATTATTATAAGTAAAGATCCGGATTCGAATTTGCCAGAAGCAAATTCCAAAGTGTTCACCAAAAATAGCTGAAACATTCGCATCATCAGATCAAGGACGTGGTTGTCAAATACGGGCTACTCATGGATATTGAGTGGCGCCTGAAAAATAGTTAAATAACTGTATTAAGAATGGTGCCGCGCCTCTATGATGTTTCCCTCTTCATCGAGGTAAGCGATCATGTCGTCTAAAGAATTGCCATCTCTTTTTGTTCTTTGCTGGAGTTTATCCCTTTTCTCCTTTTGCTGCTCCAGGCGTTTTTTCTCTCTTTCTCTTTTCTGAAAAGTCTGATGTGTTTTTGCCATAATTTTTCCTCATTATCAAGACGGTTTTTGGGCTTGGGAACGTTGCATCTCCAGCAGACGGCGGATGCAAACCCACTTCTAATGCCTTTTACTGGGCTTTATTTCTACCTCGCCTCCGGCTAACGAATACTGGTTTTTACATCAATCCGCCAGAGATTGCCAATCGTTCGGCTTCCGAACGGCTTTCTAAGGGCTTCCTATTGGGTGTTAACCGTACGATAGCCGTACAATAGCCGTACGGAAGCGGGACAAAAGAAAAACAACAATTTAAAACGGATAACCTATCCCCAACTGAAATTGTCCATCTGATAATTTCAGGTTATGCAGCCATCCCGAGCGGTCATCTGCATAAATAGGATCTTTTAGTTTATATGCCCAGTCAAGCCTGATAAGAAAAAAGTCGAAATCGAAACGCAGGCTGGTTCCACCGCCTACGGCAAGATCTTTATACAACCTCCCCAGGTTGAATTCCGTAGAATCCAGTTTGTTCATATTCTTGTCAACTGCCTTCCCCCAGACATTACCCATATCTACAAAAAAAGCGCTCTTGACTTTAATGCCCGCAATAGTAGCCAGGTTGAAACGGTATTCCACATTTCCCTCCAGCTTCATATCGCCAAACCTATCGGGCGATCTTCGTGCAGTATCTTCGAAAACCTTGCTGGACCCTAATCCCAGTTGCCGCACCTGCCAGGCACGCATACTGTAAGGGCCCCCTCCAAAATAAGCTTTGAAGAAGGGAAGATTGGTTTCTTTCTCATTGCCCATTTTGCCATATACAAAACCATAACCGCCAAAGGCCCGGAAGGCCCAGGCCGACTTGGGATTTTTGATCAGGCGCCGGTACTCCAGGTCGAGTTTTAAAAACCGGTTCAGGTCGCCTCTCTCCAGGTTTTTAATCATCCCGAATATAGCCCCGCTCTCTTCGAAACTGGCCCGGAAGATCTTTTCATTTCTCCCAGATACCTTGCCGGTAGTATAGGAAATGATCTGACTGATGATCAGCCCCGTATTAAAAGCCAGTGCAAGGGTCGGGAAGTTCACCTCATCTCTTCTGAAGCTATCGCTCTTATTTACGGAGGTATACTCGATATTGAAAGGAATGTATTGCCAGGTATGGTTCTTCTTCGAAGCGCTGTAACCCCAGGAGGTATTTACCGAGCGAACCTGCACATATTTTCGCCGGTCAGTATAGGCGGTATTAAAATTGATCAGCGTTTTTGGGGCCGTCCAGTTTTTCTCGAAATTATTTCTGAAAGGTAGAATAAACCTGGGTACGGCAATATTATGCGAAAAGCTGGCCTGGGCAGTTTGCACGATATTCGGTCCCAGCTCTACCCCGAAACGTAAATTGCTGGACGATTGAATGCTTTCACTGAAAGCATTCCTGTTTCTCAACCCGAGGTTGAGCCCTATACCAAAAAGTGATCCCGTGGTCAGCGCGTCGGTGACATTCCGGCTGGTTTCAAAATCGATATTAACGCTTTGCTTTT
>JBDTVL010000013.1:0-12426 GCA_040007215.1 Flavitalea sp. | reverse complement strand
TCGTTTCGCCGTCTACACTCTTGGTAGTCCACTCTATAATTTTTCCATTAACAATCTTAAAAGTGCTCTGTACGCCATCTTCCATGCCTACAAGATTATAGGTATTCCTGCCCGGCATTTCAACTGGCGTTAGTCCACCCTTGACTGCCTTAACCAGCAACGGAACCCCATTGCCATTATAGGTATAATTATATTCGGCATCGCCTCCTTCATCGGTATACACGCGGGCGCGGGTCGCCCTGTTTATTCCATCAAAATCAATAACCATTAATGTTTCTCCCTCATTAATCTCAAACTTTACCTCTTCACAGGATGCAGGCGAAGGGCGCATCTCTTCAGCGCCTTCTTTATTGCCCTTAATAAAACCATAGTGCGGAAGAGCAATGATAACAAGCAAAATTATGTACTTCATAAATCAAAATTTATAAGGTCAAAATTACAGGCTCATTACCTTATGCAAATTCATTAGTACACACCCAGCGAAAATCAGCTCGCAGAAGGTAGTTTTAGACAAATAACTGGTTGCCGTCAGCGTTACCCTTCTTCAGGATCGCTGTCCATCCGTTCACCCAGGGCCTTCTCCGCTTCTACAATAATTTCTTCATCCGAAAGAGGTATTTCGTTCCTGTTCTCCGGCGTTTGAGCGCGGGCAAAATCATAAAAATCATTCTCTTTACCTTCTTTCGGCGAACCATCAGGGTTTGCGAAAGGATTCCTTTTTTTATCTGTCATAGTATAAAGATAAATTAATCGTCTTATAAACAGCCGGAGGCTGAAGCTATAAGAACTACCTGATAGCCTGCTTAATATTTATATTATCCACTACAACGGGTTTGCCCAGCAACCAGTGAAACAGGTTGTCGGTATTGTCGGGGTTTTTATTATACAACTGTGTTATATAGTCTCCGATCATTTCAGGAGTGATCCATCCTTCTTTATTCACAAACCGGCTATGTTTCTGTCGCGTTGCCACATTATTCACAAAAAGATGAATATACCTGACGCCATATTGTTTTACTTCTTCAAAAAAGGCTCTTGCCATCTCTACCTGCATGGTAGCGGCAATATTAGCCAGCGCTGCCCAGGATTTTTTTTCGAGATCATCGGTATTGCTGATACTGATGTACATGCCATGGCGTCTTTCTTTCATGATACGCAAAAATACGTGTCCGCAAATAAAGCTTGCGGTGATATTCTGGTCAGTCATTTTTTGCCAGTCGGTAATATCCAGTTCGGTAAGGCAGGGGGAAGCGGCCGGGGTATCAAAAACAGAAACGGCGAAATCTATACGGCCATATTGGGCTTCAACATTTTCCGCAATATCGGCAGCCTTGTCGTAGTCGGGATAATCGGCCAGCAGCGTAACCAGTTTGCCGCATTCAATATCGGCCACATATTCTTTTAACCATGTTAATTCACGTGCGCTTTTTGAAGGCACAATTACGGTAGCATCTTCCAGTAAAAAGGCGCGCACAATACCAACGCCAATGGCGCCAGTGCCATCTGCGACGAAGGTGATTTTATCAGTCAGTAACTTATCCATAACAACCCCTTTATTTACAATATACCCTGCAAATCTGCCGGGAATATTCCGTGAATAGAATGTCTGAAAGTAGCGGAAATATGTCTGTATGGCTGTTTATGAATACCCGCAACAATTTCCAAACATCATTACCCAATCTGGCGCAGCATCCGGTAAAAAATGCCTCCTTCTGAAGAATGGGTTGACAGCCATTTCTGAAAGAGAAAAATACCGGTTATTGCACAAAATATTCCTGCAATGACATCCAGCACATAATGGTGGCAAGAATACACCGCAGAAAACCATATCCCACACATGATCAGGAAAAATAATACATTCATAACGCCCAATCTTCCTTTGATGCCATAAAAAAGAACAATCAGCGGGTAGGAAGAATGTAATGATGGCATAGCCGCAAATACATTAGAACCCTTTGCATAAAGGCTATGAAAAACCGGCGCGCCGATAAGCTCATCAAAACGACTCAGGCCGGCAGTGTTTCCGGGTGTGGCTGCATTAAAATCAAATCCATTATACTGAACATACCAGGGCGGAGCGGCAGGATACATATAATAGACAATGAACCCAATAATATTTACCAGGAAAAAAGTGATTGAAAATTCCAGGAACAGTTTACGATTTCGGAAAAAAAGATAAGCGGCAAAGGCCAGTGGAACCGGAATCCAGCATAAATAGAATATCCCGCTAAGCAGATCCAGCAGAACCATTCTGTGCGCTGTCCACCATTCATTTGGGGTAAGCACAGTTGTACCCGATTGAATGCCAAAAACAGACTTCTCTGCATTGTACAAACTTTCTATATGCACTTCATGATATTTATAGTTCGGAAAAGCCTTCATATAATCAAATATGATCCAGTAAATAATAAATATCGAGAACCCTGTAATGAACTTCCTGGTAAAAGCGCTGCTATAATACATTCCATTGAAGATGAAAACCAAAACCAGTTGTTCCGGCTTAAATCCGATTAACAAGGCCGACAGCCCCAGGTAGAACAAGGATACAAAAGTGGTAACCAGTACAACCCCGAGAGAAATTGATTCATTAACCCTGGTGCGCTGGCTCATGCGATTGTTTCTTTGGAAAATCCGATCTTAAAATAACATCCCATATAGCGGTACTCACTCCATATCCTCTTGTTGAATCATTATAATGATGCAGCATATGATGTTTTTTTACTTTCTTCATCAGCTCGCTTTTAAAATTATAATGATGCATGGCATAGTGCATCATATCATACACGAGATAGCCAACCAGGAAACCCGGGAAGAAAGCAAAAAGATAAATTTTGGTTTTCAGGAACAGCGCGAACAGAAAATAGAAACCTGTAGCCAGCGGAATACTTGCCGATGGAGGCATTACCAGTCTTTTGGCATCTTTGGGATAGTCGTGATGTACGCCATGAAATATGAAATGCAAACGACGACCCCATACTGAACCGGGTTCAAAATGAAAAATATACCGGTGCAAAAAATATTCAGTGATGGTCCATACGGCAATACCTGCAAGCAGCCATCCCGAAAATAATAAAAGGCTGATACCATTATTAAATGCCTTAAAGGAAAAATAACCGATAACCGGTAAGTAAATAAACAACGGTACCGAAAAATGAACCTTTGATAAAGATTCAAGCAGGTTATTGCTGAACATCCTGATCGAGTCGGATGAGTTGGATATATAATTTTTTTTCATGGTTAATCTCTTTAACTATTAACAATAGGTTACAGATAGCCAGTTGTCAGACTTTCCTTCTCTCTATTAATTCCTTTCCTGTGACCGTATCAATTCCTCTTAATTCAATGTATTCAATATTCGGCGACCAGAAACTTCCGCCATTTATCTTTATAAAAATCCTGCTCAGTACCGATGGCCGCTGATTTATGGTAACATAAATATGATACATGCCGCTATCGCCTTTCATTAGATGCATGATCAGCTTTTTATAGGCTACCGATTGAACCTGGTACTTATCTTTCGATAAAAATTTTACTTTTATTCCATAAGCAAATTTGCGTTGAATAAAGCTCAACCCTTCCCGCTGCCCTTTTTCTGCATACCTGAGCCAATACACATTCACTGGTTCTTCTTCATTTAAAATACCATTATTATACTGCAACTCGTAAACAATAGTATTAGTATTCTGAGTACGTTGCAGGTAGAACAACTGGTTCGGATCATATTTCGGAACCGGGAACGTATCGCTCTGAGCCTGTGCAACTGCCAGGATAAAAAAAGCGCAAAAGCTCACAAAACTATTTCTCATAATAACAAAGTCCATCGCCCATTTATATTTAATACTTTCTTTGATGGTCTATTTTATCTAACGCTTTTTTTGCCGACATCAAACGTTTCACTGCCGTAATATTGGTCAATACTGCCATTACTGTAACCGGTATGGTAAATATCGACATGGTTTCAAAAACATGAAAAGACAGCCCCGGCACAAACAGCTTATAATCGCCGCCGATCACACTCGCCACAACACCGCACAATAGCGCTGAAAGGCCTGTTAACACCACTCTTTCAGGCCTCTGCATAAGGCCTCCTTTATTTTCAATGCCTAGTCCTTCGCTTCGTGCGCGGGTATAACTCACCATCATTGAACCGATCAGCGCTATAAATGCAAAAAGAGAACTTAAAAAATAATGATGCGCTACCAGGTAATAACATATACCCAGGAACATAACCATTTCACTGTACCTGTCCAGAACAGAATCGTACAAAGCGCCAAAAGTGGAACTCATATTACCGATACGCGCAACCTGACCATCCAGCATATCAAACAATCCGGCAAACAATATCAAAGCTCCGGCCCAGCCTACATAAGACAGATCACCCCTGTTACCGTCTTCGGCGCCTGCGATAAAGATAATAGCAACGCCAATGTTAAGCAGCAACCCAATCGTGGTTACAATATTCGGCGTTAACCCGATCCGGATCAACGCTTTCACCAATGGCTGGATGATCACATAAATAATCTTCTGTAACTGGTCTCTAACTAAAAGCTTTTCCATGCTTACAATAATTTAAAAATCAAATTTCGTTCTCGCCCTTATTCCCCAGGTAGTGATGCCGGGATTATCGAGATAGCTCAATCTCTTCACAAAATCTACCCGCACCAGTTTAAATATATTAGCGATGCCTGCGCTGACTTCTATATATGGTTTTCTGTTCAGGGTGAATGTGGTAGTAACGCCATCGTCATTTACTGGAAACTTAAAAGCGCTGGAACTGGCATTCGGGTTGTTCTCATCACGTACGCCTCCATATAAAACTTTAGCGCTGGCCACTTCTCTTAACTTCAATTTCTTAAGAAGGGGTATTTTGTTGAAGATAAAACCATTGAAATAGTAGTCCATGTTAACAGACATGTGCCTGTCGCTGATAAATTCCATAAAGTTCATCAGGTTATAAGAATAGACCTGGTATGCATAAGTCTGGTTGGCACGGTGAATAGTCATCAGGGGATAAGGTATTTTTCCGAAAATATAACCTCCTTCCAACGTAATATCGGTAAAGCCAAACTGCGACAGGTATACTCTTTTGAAAACATTCAGGTTAAGGTTCTGGTAATTGTATTCGCCATTAAAAAGACCTTTAATACCTGCTATATATCTGAGTCGGAAAATCGGGAACTTATTCATTATAGGAATACGATAAGCCTTGCCCTGGTAGAATTGTTCATTAGGCGCCCATCTCAATTCCGCGGAAAGTTCTGTTGTGGTGACATTGGGAATGGTTGAAAACCCTGAACCGCTGGGCTTTTCATAAATGATGCTGCCTGCCGGCGTTTGTTTCCAGTTCTTGAATCCAAAAGTGTAAGTGAGGTTCTTGCCAAATTCTCTTACATATTCCGCTTTGATAATATTATTGTACAGCCATTTATTATTATCGCCTCTTTTAAAGGATAACAGGAAATTATCTTCCGTTACAAACTGCAGTTCCTGGCCTGGAATTTTCGTGTCGCGCTGGTAGCTGAACCGAAGGTAGTTAAGGGGGAAGGAATAAATAGAGGTATGGTTGAACGAATACGTTACCGCACCGTAGTATTTCCATTTCTCATCTTTAAATCCATAGGCGCCATAACCTTCAAGATAAATTTTCTTACTGAATTTAGTGGTGGTACGGCCTCCCGCGCGTAAACGAAAACCTTCTACCGGGTTAAAACTGTAAAAGGCATTTACCGGACCTACTTCAACCGGTCCGAATGATTTATAACCCGCGAGGAATAAGGTGGCAATATCCATAAATCTTTTAAACGAGCGCATGTTCTGCAGGCTGTCGATATTGCTGTATACTTTCGATTCAATGGCGCTCAATGGCTGATGCCTGGTGTTTGTCCAGAAACTATCGGGACGCGATGCGGCATTCAGAGCTATCTGATTAGCATTGCCTGCATAAATACTATCGGGTGCGGCCTGGTTAATTATATAATCTTTAAAAGAAACAGTTCTTTCGCCCAGTATACCTCCATCGGATTTTTTTGTTATCGCAAATTCAGCCAGCATATTACTCAGTATCACATGATACCTGCCATCCAAGCCTTTTTGAAAATCCTGGCGTATTCTAAGTTCCCTGGCCCAGTTAAGATTGGAATGTTTACTAACGGTCATGTTAATTTTCTGAACGGCATAATTACCGTCGAGCGTAATGAACATGGTTCCGCGAAACAAAAGATCATTTAGGTTTTTAGGAGAGAAAGCCAGCCGGATCAGTTTAATGCCATCTTCTTCGACCGTATCCCTGATATAAAATCTGTAAAATGTGGGCGACAGATCGGCGATAGGACTAAGAAACTGGTTGCTGAGTATGGTTATATTATTCTGGTAAACATCTATATCTGCATACATACTGTTCAGATACTTGCTTAACCCGTTATTGTCAATGTAATCGCCAAAATTCACTTTCTTCTCGCCCAGCAATATCTTCTTTTCTCTTTCGGGAGTTTTTCTGAAATACAGGTCGGAGATATTTTCTTCCAGGTATACCGGCAATAATGATTTTCCGGGAAGTTTGGATGTATCCTGATTTTCAATAATGAACTGGTAATTCTTCAGTAATATATTTTTCTTTAGCTTCTCCGGTGTATTGGTTAAAGAGAGTTCCATTTTTTCGTACTTCTGAAACTGCACATATTCGTACGATTTGATCCTGTTGCCATTTTTATGCTCAACCACTTTCCTGATGAGTTCAACCGCAGGATTATTCCTGTTACTGTACCTGCCGCGCTTTCGGCTGGTAATCACCACTTCAGCCAATGATTTCGATTCCAGGTTAATTTCCAGGTCCTGTTCCATTCCGGGAACAATAGTTTTACTAATATTTTTATATCCTCCGTAAGAAAACATGACCACGGATAATTTTTCATTGTTAGTGAATAAGGAGAAGCTGCCATCATCGCCGCTTACCACTCCTTTGGCGCCCTTAAAGTAAACGCTTACAAAAGGAAGAGGCTGTCCGGTGGCGGCATCTTTAACAACTCCTTTCACAATTGTCTGCGCAAAAGATAAAACCGTTACGAGGCAAAACAGGATAAAAAGGAATAAACTTTTCAGATTCTCTTGCCCCCTCTTTATCTGATCAATTATTTTTAAACACATATTTTTTTTGTAAAACATAATTATAACCAATGCCTACCAATACCGAGGTGCAGGCTTTGGCTATCATATAATGAAATCCTGCCAGTTTTGCCAGGGCATACATCCCTGCCGCGTTCAGTATTAAATTGCCAACCCATACCAGCGTATATTTCCCGGCTTGCGCATACAGGTTATTATTTTCTGCGCTGAATACCCAATTCCTACCCAGCAAAAAGTTAACTACGCCGCCGCTAATGGTTCCTATTACGCCTCCCAGCACTACGTCTGTTTTAAAATAAGCTACAGCCAGGAGCGTAATTAAATAATCAATCAGGGAAGCTATTATGGAAGCTATATTCGCTTTTAAGAAAGTGAGCATGTCAAAACAATTTTACGGCAACGATAAGGAACCATAATACCACATGCGCATATATGCCTGCAAGCGCATCATCGGCCATTACGCCCCATCCTCCCGGCAAACGCTCCGCTTTCTTTATCCCCAGCGGTTTAACTATATCGAAAAACCTGAATAATGCCAACCCTGTAAGCGCATACTTCCAATCGACAGGAATTAAAAACAATGTGATCATCATTCCTGCCGCTTCGTCAATGACCACTTTATAATTATCCTTTCCCCAATCCTTTTCTACTGCCGATGCCGCAAATATTCCAATCAATAGCAAACTTACGGTAACCAGTAACTGGCCTGGAATATTTGCCGCTTTAGCCTGGCTGAAATACCAGGCCAAAGCGACTATAATAGCGGTATAGGTTCCCCCGCCTTTTAAATATCCGATGCCCAGGCAGGAACAAATGATCCCCGCTGGTTTCATGATAATACTTCTACCAGCTCCTGATAATAATCCAGTCCCAGATGAGTGATCAGATCTTCTCCCATGATATGACGTAAAGTATTCTGCAACTTCATCAACTGTTTAAAAATATCATGTTCCGGCCTTAAACCTTCAGCAGTTTGCGGCGACTTCAGATAGAAAGACAACCATTCCTGAATGCCAGACATTCCAGCTCTTTTTGCCAGGTCCATGAAAAGAGCAAGATCAAGAACGATAGGCGCTGCGAGTATGGAATCGCGGCAAAGGAAATTTACTTTTATCTGCATTTTGTATCCCAGCCATCCGAAAATGTCGATATTATCCCAGCTTTCTTTATTATCTCCATGAGGAGGATAATAGTTGATCCTTACTTTATGATAAATATTGCCATACAGATCGGGGTTGGTATCGGGTTTGAAGATATCTTCCAGTACGCCAAGTTTTGAAACCTCTTTAGTTTTAAAATTATCCGGATCATCGAGAACCAAGCCATCCCTGTTGCCAAGGATATTGGTTGAGAACCAGCCATCAACGCCCAGCGCTCTTGCCTGTAAACCTGGCGCCAGGATAGTTTTCATCAGCGTTTGACCGGTCTTGAAATCTTTGCCTGCGATAGGCGTTCCTGTTTCTTTAGCCAGGTCTACCAGCGCTGGAATATCGCAGGTGAGGTTAGGCGCGCCATTGGCAAAAGGAATACCGAGTTTCAGCGCGGCATAGGCGTAGATCATACTGGGAGCAATATCCGGATCATTATTCTTCAGTCCTCTTTCAAAGCTTTCAATGGTAGCATGCACTTCCATCGCTTCAAAATAGATCTCTGTAGATCCGCACCATACGATTACGATACGGTCAAGCTCATGCGCTTCTTTAAAATTCTCGATATCGTCCATCACCATTTTGGCCAGCTCCCATTTATTGGCAGCAGTTTTAATATACTGTCCATCGAGGTTTTTAACAAAGGTTCTGTCAAATACCGCTTTCATGGGTTTAATCGCTTCCAGTTCAGTTTTAACGGCATTCAGCAAAGAAGGCTCCAGCACTTTTGCTTTTACGGCTGCCTCGTAAACATTATCTTCATATAGATCCCAGCCGCCAAAAACGATATCCTTCAGATTGGCCAGCGGAACAAAATCTTTAATTAATGGATACCTGTCTTCCGTACGTTTTCCCAGCCTGATATTTCCCATCTGGGTAACAGAACCTACTGGTTTAGCGATCCCCTTATTTACGGCTATGACGCCTGCCATTAATGTGGTAGCCACTGCGCCCATACCCGGAGTTAGTATTCCCAGCTTTCCCTTCGCTTTCTGAATTTGTTCTTTCATACTTATAGCTTTTAATTGTGAATCTTTATTGTTTGTAGGTGTTGATGCTTTTAAAAATCATAACCATTTATTCTCTTTATACCACTGAAGGGTTTCCTCCATTCCGCTTTTGAGCAGGTAGGAGGGTTCAAAACCTAACTCCTTTCTAGCCTTATCGATACTGCAGTTCCAGTTAGGCGCCGTTAATTCATACAGCTTCTCGCGGTTCAGCGCAGGAACTTTATTAAACAGCGCTCCGGTTTTTTCCAATACTCCCGCCATTGTTTTTACTATACCTAAGGGTATATGAAATCTCCTGGCCTTCCGATGTAAGAAATCTTTGATCACATCCGCCAGTTCATAACGCGTATAACAGGCGCCGTCAGAAATATTGTACGCTATATGATGCGAAGGATTGAATAAGGCATTGATCGCTACAGATGCAACATCCTTTACATATACAAAACTCAGTTGCTGTTCCATTTTACCTATATAGGGGTCCCATCCGCGATTAATAGATCTGAGCAGTATAAAAATATCTCTCTCCCTCGGACCGTATACTGCGGTAGGTCGTAAGATTACCCATGGTATTGGCATCTCCATAATATTCTTCTCGCCCAGCAGTTTACTTTTACCATATGCGGTGACCGGCACGGCTTCCGTTTGTTCATTGATCGTTTCATTAAATGCTTTCAGCGGGCCTATTGCTGCGAGGCTGCTGATCAGCACAAATTTTTTGACCTGCGCGCCACACCGTCCTGCGGCAGCGGCTAAATTGCGGGTATATCCTGCATTCACGCGATCATATTCTTCCCTGGTTCTGGCCTTCGTTACGCCAGCGGCATGAATAATATAATCATACCGATTATCCCTGATCTCCTTTTCAAGCATCCCTATATCTTCCATATCAGGATAGGTAAACTGAATATCCAAATGCCGCAGATGGCTTATATCGCTGCTTCTTCTCACGCCTGCATACACTTGCAAATGCATTTTAAGGGCCGCTTCAATAAGATGAAACCCCACAAACCCACTTGCTCCTGTTATTAAAACTTTACCGCTCATATAGCTTTCTCGTAAATGCGATACTTCTTATATACCCTTCCATTCATGCTTTCAATACCTTTATTCATCAAAGTATTGTGTTCCAGTATCCAGGAAGCTTCCCCGCCTCTCATTTTGCGTTCGCCGGCTCTTTTGATCAGGGCGGCATAAAAGCACGCTTCGATACCCATTTTTTTATACCCTTCTGTAACGCCTAAAGCAAGCACTCTTACATTATTGATCTTTTTGAGTCCGAATAATAATTTGAAAATCCCTGCCGGTAATAATCTTCCCTTCCTCACCTTTATCAAAGCCTGGTTAAGATCAGGAATAGCTAAGGCAAAGCCCACCAGTTTTTCATTATGCTCAGCGATCAGGCACATTTTCGTATCCAGGATCAATTTCAAATCTTTTGCGAGATACCTGAACTCATTATCCGTCATCGGAACAAACCCCAGGTTCTTATCCCATGCCGCATTATAAACGTCTTTTACTTTCGATACTTCATTAAAAAAATCTTTCAGGTTCACAGGGCGTATACGGATATTTTTCTGTTTCAAACGCTCCAGTAGCGCCTCCTGTAGTTTTACCGACCTGTCGTTAATGGTTTTTATTTCGATATCGTAAGCCAGCAGATCGATCTTTTTAGCAAACCCTGCATTTTCAATCAGGTCGATATAATACGGTTTATTATAGGTCATCATCACCAGGGCAGGCGTGTCAAATCCTTCAACCAGTAAACCGCAGGGTTCATTAGTAGAGGGGTTCACAGGACCTATTGCGGTGGTAGCGCCTTTATCTTTCAGCCATTTAGCGGCTGTCTCAAAAAGACGCGAAGCCAGTTCCTGATCATCTATACAATCAAAAAAACCGAAAAAGCCATCGCTCATTTTATTAAATGAGTTATGGTTATTATTCATGATAGCGGCGATCCTTCCTTTTAGCTGATTATCCTTGTAACCCAGGAAAAGCTGGAGCCTGGAATGTTCATGAAAGGGATGTTTTCCCGGTGTAAGCAAATCGCGCTGGGCTATAAAGAGCTCAGGAACATAATTGCTGTCGCCTTTATATAAATCATGCGGAAAATCGATGAAGGCGCTCATCTGCTTCTTCGTGGATACTTCTTCTATCCTGATCATATTTCCTGTTTTTGAAGCATGCTGTTTATATCGAGATTGATGGCTGCTTTCTTTAATTTTCCCAGCGCTTCTTCTATCTGGCTGAATGAATGCGTTGCCATCAGGGAGAACCTGATCAGCGAGGCATCTGATGGAACCGCCGGCGATACAACCGGGTTAAAGAATACGCCATCTTCCTGCAGCATCTTGGTAAGCATGAACGTTTTGTAATTATCTCTTACATACACAGGAATGATAGGACTTTCGGTGCAGCCTATATCAAATCCATATTCCCTGAACAGGTTCATCGCAAAATCGGTATTCTTCCACAGGTTTTCTATATGTTCGGGTTCCGACTGAATAATATCCAATGCTGCAATAACGCTGGCCGCTGAAGCAGGCGTCATACTCGCGCTGAAGATCAATGATCTTGCCCGGTGTTTTAAAAATTCTATGGCGTCGTTGTCGCCGGCTACAAATCCTCCCAGCGATGCCAGCGATTTACTAAAAGTGCCCATGATCAGGTCCACTTTTTTGGTTACGTTGAAATGCGACGCGGTACCGGATCCATTTTTCCCGATCACCCCTAAGCTATGGGCATCATCTACCATTACATTAGCGCCATACTTATCTGCCAGGCTAACAATTTCAGGGAGTTTCACGATGTCGCCTTCCATACTGAAAATGCCATCAACGGCTATCAGCTTCAGCGAATCGGCAGGAAGCTTGCTGAGTTTTGCTTCCAGGTCCTCCATATTGTTGTGGCCATATTTAACCACTTTGGAAAAGGAAAGCCTGCTGCCATCTATAATGGAAGCATGATCGTATTCATCCAGCACCAGGTAATCGTTCCGGCCTGTAAAGCTGGACAGCAGTCCGAGATTAGCCTGGAAGCCCGTGCTGAAAAGAATGGCGGCCTGTTTACCGGTGTACGCGGCGAGCCTGTTTTCCAGTTCAATATGTATGTCGAGCGTTCCATTTAAAAATCTCGATCCCGCGCAACCT
>JBDTVL010000012.1:0-12487 GCA_040007215.1 Flavitalea sp. | reverse complement strand
ATGCTGTTTTTGTCAATTTAGCTAAACTTAAATTGCAGCCTAAAAATTCACATTCTGAAAACTCAAAGTCTGTAAGGTCAGCATTTAAAAAGTCGCAAGTTATAAAAGTGCAGTTTTCATACTCGCCTTTCATTAATGGCTTTTGAGTAAAGTCGGTTTTGTCAAATATCTTTTCTTCCATAAAAAATGTCTCCATAATCTTTGTTCAAAGTTTGCAGGGTACCGCCCTACGCTTGCACATAACAAATAGAAAAGTATCTCAAAAGCTTATAAAGCAGGTTTTGCCGGTTTTAGTTCTCGTTTTTCCGCGCTATTTTTTTGAGGAACAAAGGAGCAGGTTTCTATTATGAATGGTGAATGCTCCATGATTGCCTCATAACATCCTCATGGCGACATTTATTCCCTGTATTGCGCGTATAAGTTCCTGATCGCTTCTTCCGTAAGCGTATCATCATGAATAACCAGCCTGTACTTCAGTGTCAGACCTTTACGGGGAAGATCAACGGGGATGGTTCCCGGGTAAGCTACATTCTGCATGCTTTCTTCTTTGCGAAGTATCCATGGAACAGGAGAAGCGGCGCTTCCGGCATCACAAAACAGCGTAACCCCGGTTACAGGGTTTCCTTCGCCATCAAAGGAACCCCTGAAATCCATCCAGGGAGCGCCGGCCACCGCGGTTTCCTGCGCTTCTATAACCTTGCCATCGGAAATGAATTGAATATCCCTGGGAAGTTTCAACCGTATACTGAATCCGCTATACCCCTTTACATCTTTTGATCCTCCGATCTGCATATTATCTTTAAGCGGTAAAAGATGTATGTTGAAATCAATCAGCCGGTAATTCTGCGCGCCTGTATGAACGATTATAGTCGTATTCTCTTTGATGATCGGCTCGGGCAAACCGGGAATTGAAGTAGACTGCCACAATACCTCAGACCTGATAGCTATAGTTTTACTTTTCTTTTTAATACTCATTTTACCCGGAAGCCAGGAGATATTCTCGCAAGACCATCCATCGGCGGTTTCTTTTCCATTGATGATGATCTGGTGCCAGGCCCAGAAAACTCCACGGTGATGAGGATGATCCACCGGAAAATCTTCCGTTATCTCATTACCCTTAAGGTCGTATAATGGATGCACATAACTGGCTCTCGTGAATTTCCCCGCCTGCGATTTCGGTTGCTGCTGGTAGAACAAAACTTTTTTACCGCTTTCCGTGATCTCCACGCCCTGCGGCGATCTTACCGCCTGCAATGATTGTCCGTAAGAAAAGCTGGATAAACAACAGCATAATAATGTGAGGTTCCTTAACATAAATTCTTTTTAGCAATATTACTGATTATCATTTACCTGTTCCACCAGTAATTGCACTTAAGCACCAGCGCCCTGTTGCGGACCGAAAAATTCATAGGATAATAATTATCGGTATACACGAGGAACAGATCCGATGCCGGTTTATACCTCCACTGAAAACGCAGGTTAAGGTTCATATTTTCGGCTTGCTCATTATATTGCAGGAAGCCCGTAAGAAAAAGTTTATTCGTCATGGTCAGATCCACCCTGGGGCCGATCAGCAGGAAGTTGACCTTCCCCCATGGCTGGGGCAACCTCACCTGGTTATAATTGGCGGCAACGGATATATTCAGGTAAGGCTGGAAGCGGTAACCCAGCTCCGTGGAAAAAGTAAATCTTTTACCATTGGCATAATAACCGCCATTCCTGACCGATAAAGTATAGGTAATAATGCTCTGCGGCTTGGAGGCGAAATCGGCTCCGTAAGCATTCCAGTAATGCCTGGAATTCCTCGTCAGCGTATCCTTACCCAGGTTAGTGGGATCAAAAGGCTGCAGCAACTGTACGTAATCGTTAGAAACCCACATCGTCAGCAGGCTTTGTTCCCTGAACGCCACACCGTACGATATCAGATGTTCGAAATCGGTCTGTCGTAACCGGTTATTGAAATAATAATTGGATGTGAATTTGGGTCCGTGCAAAAGAACTGGGCCTTTTTTGGGAAAGAAATTCCTGGTTAATTGGGGAAAAAGTTTGAAATATCCTTTTCTCGGAACATAACCAACCTCGGCGATATAATCTTTACCGACCAGCTCATATTGCAGGGCTAGCGTCCATTTTTTACTGGCATACTGCAGGTGACCCGCATTTACGTAATCCTCCGTTTGCTTACCCGGAGAGAACGATTTTATGGCCATCATCTTGCCTGTCCAGAGATTATTGGAAGAAGCCAGGTTGTATTCCAATCCTATATTCCTGTTGTAAGCAGTGTAAGTTGGTTTTACAGAATCTGCGCCATCATGATGCGCAAAAGATTGTTTATTGATGAAGAATATACCAATATTGGAACGTGAAAAAACCTTTCGCTGAAAAGCCGCCACCGTATAATTCTGTATGGGCAAACCTGCAGCTTCATCTTTGCCCGACTGAATATTCATCAACCCTACCCGCCAGGCTTTATCCAGCTTTCCGCTCAGGCGGGCTCCATAATGTATTGGCGCTCCCAGGCCAATGCGTCTTGAAAAGAAGGGCCTGATACCGGCATAACCTATATTCGAAAACAGGTCGCCATTTTCCAGGAAGAACTGTCTTCTTTCAGGGAAAAATAGTTCGAATCGGTCAAGATTGGTAACCTGCCGGTCTACCTCCACCTGCGAAAAATCCGGATTAACTGTCAGATCTAAATTGAGCGATGAATTAAGCGCGATCTTGGCATCTATGCCCATATCTTTTCGATAATGTGGCGCAGCCCCCGATACATAATTCTTACTTACGCCACCCAGTACATAAGGGATCAGAGAAATATTTTTACCAGGCGTTGGCGGCATGGAATCCCATACCAGTATTCCGCTATAAGCCAGTGAGGCTGTCGGGAATTGGCGTGGAACCGGCGCCCAGCTAGACTTCTCCGGCGTTTTAAGATCCATTCTGCTGAAGTTGATCCCCCAGCGGGTAATACCTTTTTTATACCGGATACTCTTGAAAGGAATAGCGGCTTCAAAAACCCATTTATCGGAAAAATTCTTTACAGCGGAAACCCATTTATTATCCCAGTTAAGGTCTACTTTACCGCCTTCATACATCGAGCCGTCCCATTGTGCGCCGGCGGCATTGGCGCCAAAGGAAAATCCGTTTGTCTGGTCGTCAAAAGGATCCATGAACAACAGGAAATTATCATTCTTGCCAAAAACAAAATCCCTTCTTAATGATTCCACAAAATAAGGGCCGGGTACATGGTGGTAACATTCTGCCAGTAGGTACAGGTACTTATCATCGTACGCCATTCTTACATCTGTTCTTACTTTGGAAAAACTGGTGTCCATCGGGTTAACCATAAAAAAATCGCCGGCAATAAAAGCATCGCGCCAGCCCTCATCGTCCGGGCTGCCATTGATGATTATAGAACCTGTTGTTCTTTTAATAGACAACTGGTAAACTTCATTTTTTTTCTGGGCAATAGAGGTAGCAGCTAAAAAAAGAAGGCCGGTATGCAGCAATATCGCCTTAGCAACGGCAGGTACATTTTCAGAAAACAGTTTTGATTGGTACAACTCGCTACATTTATCAAACAGGCAATGTGCCTGTCCGTGCGCAAATTTAAGGGTAAGTTGTAGTTTTGGGCATCGTTAAGTTCATCGTTATATTTGACTATGAAATATTCAGTCGCTTTGCTTTTTTTTATTAGTTTTCTTTTGGTTGGACACGCTAAAAGCGTGGCCCAGGAACCCGATTCTGTCTGGCAAAAAATAAAACCCTATTTCACCCCACCTGAAAAATATGCCGGAAACTATGGCGATTACCGCAGCCCATTGAAATTCTATAATGGCAGCCCGGTTAAAACACGCAGCGACTGGAAAAGAAGAAGAAAAGAGATCTTGGATAAATGGCAGGAGATGTTAGGCGGATGGCCTCCGCTGATCCAGAAACCGCCATATGAAATTATCGATTCCACTCACCAGGAAAATTATGCCATACTTCATGTACGCTATAGCTGGAGAGCAGGCGAATTCACCAAAGGCTACCTGCTGGTTCCAGATACGAAGGGAAAAAAACCTGCCGTAGTGGTAGTTTTTTATGAGCCAGAAACTGCGCTGGGTATGAACAATCCCAAACCCGAACGTGATTTTGCACTGCAGTTGGTGAGGAGAGGATTCGTAGTTTTTTCCACCGGCGCTGAGCCTTACGGGAAAGACACCAGTCTTCATTCCCATTATTATCCTAACCGCGACAGCGCTACTATACAGCCTCTTTCGATGCTGGGATATCTGGCCGCCAATGCGTATAACCTTCTGGCAGAACTGCCTTACGTCCGCGCAGACAGGATTGGCATTACAGGGCATTCTTATGGCGGCAAATGGGCCATGTTTGCCTCCTGCCTCTATGAAAAGTTTGCCTGCGCCGCCTGGTCCGACGGAGGCATTGTATTCGATGATACACGGCCTAATGTAAATTATAATGATCCATGGTACCTGGGTTATTATCCCACGCCCTGGCCCGAAACGCATAACCTTGGCAACAAAGGACTATATCCAAAACTTCGCAAGGAAGGATATGATCTCCAGGAGCTGCATGCGCTGATGGCGCCCCGCCCCTTCCTGGTATCGGGAGGATCGGAAGACCAGCCCGATAAATGGATTCCGCTAAATCATGCTATCGCCGTAAATAAATTACTGGGATATAAAAACAGGGTGGCGATGACCAACAGACCCGATCACCAGCCAACGCCCGATTCCAACGAAAAGCTTTGCCTGTTCTTCGAACATTTTTTAAAATACGATGGCGTAAACAAACATGAATAAAACAGCTCCCTGTTTTTGTGAACAAGCATCAGTAAAACAGCTACCTTTCTTTTAAAACATAGCTTCTATCCATCACCGCTATATCCATCAAATACTATTGCTACTATGCAAAATAGCAAAAGAGTATCTTACCGTTACAGCATACATTTATTTATATATCACACTTTATTTATAACGCTTAGCTCTACCCTACACCTGCGCTAAAGCTTATCTCATAATTCACTAACAAATGAATAACTCCCCGAACCAACTTCCACTACTGCATATCCTTTTTCATACCTCAGCAGTTTCAGCATTCCTTCATTTCCTATTGGTCGACCACTTTCTGTAACCGGATTGTTTTCCTTTGAACGGATATACACCAGCGCGCTGGTATTGGCAGGTATCTCCACCTTCAGATGGAACTGGTTATTATCTATTTTCCATTCGCTCGATATTTTTCCCTTCACCGACAGATAACTTCCTTTAGCCCAGGTAAGATCGCCGGCCGGTTGTGGCCTGATCGTTATTTTTTCAAATCCGGGGGCTGCTGGACGAATGCCCAGCAAAGAAGCGTAGAACCATTCCAGTATGGATCCGAACATTGGATGATTACGTGAGGCGTCTTCCTCCGGAAAGGCCCAGGTTTCCCATAAGGTGGTAGCCCCGTTATCGATCATGTGACCCCATCCGGGAAAGGTTCTCTGGTTGGCAATACGATAGGCTTTATCATTCATCTCTTCATGACTCAATACATCGAATAACATCTTAGTAGTGAAAATACCGGTCGACAGGTGCCAGTCATGTCTTTCAAATTCATCCATCAGCCTTTTCTTTGAATTTTCTTTCTCTGTGGAGAGCCCATAATACAACGCAAAAATCTGTGCGCTTTCTGTTGCATTATCAAACCTGCCGGTACCCGGAACCATGTATTTCGCGGTTATGGCTTCCCGGATATTTTTTGCCTGAGCGGCATATTTTATAGCGTCTTCTGTTTTACCCAGGATACCCGCAAATTCAGCCCCGAGTAAAACATGATGATAATAGAAGGCAGATGCTGAAAGCGCTTCAGGTTTGGGGTCAAGCGCTTCATGATCGCTGATATCCCAGTAGAAAAGGTTTTCAGTGGCTTTGGAAGTCATGAATTCCAGTTGCTTCTGAAACCTTAAATAATAAGTTTCGATGATCCTTTTATCACCATAATAATCATACAGTTGTTTCTGCATAAAAGGGAATGCGAGCTGCCATCCAAGCGGCCCTGATTCACCGCCGATACCTCTATCGGCTATACCGGTATATGGAGCTATTTCGGTGATGCCTCCATCGGGCTGCTGGTCATTAGCAAAATCATGAAGCGCTTTTCCATAGAAATTAGCCATGTTGAAACCATAGATAAAAGAATTAGCCGTAGCGACAATATCGCCTCCATAACCCATTTTCTCGCGACCGGGACAATCGGACTGAACACTGAATACATTACTTAAAAAGGTCCACCTGATCACTTCATGTAATTTGTTGAACATATCGTTGGAACAGGAGAAATAGCCATTCTGCTCCAGGTCGCTGTTCATGCGTAAACCTTCAATATCATTTACTGTGGGTTTACCCGGCCATCCGGCAATTTCGACAAACTGAAATCCATGGAAAGTGAAACGCGGCGACCAGGTTTCAATACCCTGCCCTTTCAAGGTATAACTGTCTTCCTGCCATGCAGTTTCCGGTGCTCCTGGGCCGCCTTTAATGCCTCCTTTTTTGATCTGTGTTGCAGCAGTGGTCATAATATTTAAAGAGCCATCTGCATATAGGCCTTCTCCGTAACGCATGGTCACCTTTGCGCCTGTTGGTCCTTTGACCCGGATACGGGCAACGCCGGCAAAATTCTGGCCCATGTCGGCAATATAAATACCGGGTTTCCATTCGGTAATGCTTACTGGTTTAACTACTTTGGTTACCCTTATCGGCGGCGCCATCTGAGCGGTGAGTTCGCCGCATGGCCCTTTGGCTATTGATGCATTTTTCCAGGGATATTTGGCGGCGCCAATAGTATTCCAGTTCGTTTGTTCCAGCCTGGCGTCATAATGTTCGCCCAGGTAAACATTGTTACGAATTACTGGTCCGGGAGCAGTTTGCCAGCTAGCATCCGTAGCGATATTTTCGGTTGTGCCATCCTGGTAGACTAGCCTGATCTCCGCCTTTACGCAGGGCCTTCCGGTTTGCTGGAATTTTTTAAAATCGAACCGGCCAAAGAATTTAAAGGGCAATGGATTCCACCATCCGCTGCCCAGCATAATTCCCGCCACGTTATTTCCTTTCCTGACCATCGAAGTAATATCATGCGTAACATATAATACCTCTTTTCTATAACTGGTAAATCCCGGATCCAGCACATTGGCGCTGATCTTTTTTCCATTAAGATAAGCCTCATAATACCCAAGCCCTGAAATATACAGGCGGGCTGATCTTATCTTCCTGCCTGCAGAAAATCCTTTATGGAAAAGCGGCATCCTGTCATCCTTATAAAAATCTTCTTCCCTGGAAGGATTGACGCTTCCATCATCAACCCATTGCCCTTTCCAATCGGCATTGTTTATCATAGCTGTTTCAAACCAGGCCGGATTGCTCCATCCGGATGACTGCCCATCTTGATCGTACATTTTTACGCTCCAGTAATATCTTTTAAACGATGCCAGCGACGGTCCGTTATAATCAATGTTCAGCGACTGGGAAGAATTGATCTTTCCCGTCGTCCATATATTACCCTTACCCAAAGCAGCATCATTACTGTTATCGCTTACGACCAGTTCATAAGCCGACTGGCGCTGGTTTCGTTGGGTGGCAATGGCCGTCCAGCTTAACCTCGGTTTAAGGATGTCAATGCCCAGCGGATTTATAATATGCTCGCAGGTTAATATGCCGGGATGTAAGGGAGAACCGGCTGAAGCAAACGCATAAAAGGATAACAAAAAAGCGCAAAGAATAATTCTTTTCAAGGTGTGGAAATTTTCTCAAATATAGCAGTATGATGGTATTTGGCTCATTAAAAAGTCCACGAAAATATATCCCGAGCTACGTTTTATCAACATCAGCATCCTGCTGTATCCTGTTAGAAGCCATCGCCATACATCGAATTCGTGTATATTTAGGCTTAAACTTCTATAGTTAGTTGCAGGCTATAATTATCTTTTTCAAACTATCGTTCTGTGAAAATACAATAGGGGAAAAAAATTTCCGGATACATCAATGATCAGCCATGAAAAGAAATAATATCAACAGGCGTAACTTTTTACAATCGGCAACACTCGCCTCAGGCGGGTTGGCTATAGCGCAAACCGCCATAGCTCATCAAACGCAAACGCCGAACGGGGCTTCCGGCTTACCAAGAGAAGTATGGATAGCAGGCGTTTCCCTGATGAGTATGGAAGCGGAAACTTCCGCATTATTGATTGACCAGGTATTTGAAGCGCTTAAACAGGTTCCCGTTCTTAAACCGGATATTGTTTGTCTTCCTGAAACTTTTCCTTTCTTCAACGTAACGGAAAAAACTACGCTGCAGCAGAAAGTGGCCATATCAGTTAAGGTATTGGAGCAGTTCTCCGCTTTTGCGAAAAAGAATAATTGCTACATGATCTGTCCGGTATATATATCCGAACGGGGAAAAACATACAATGCCGCTGTATTACTGGACAGGAAAGGAACCATCATCGGCAATTATAAAAAGATCCGGATAACCGATTATGAAATAGAAATGGGTTTAACGCCTGGCCCGCTTGATCCTCCTGTTTTCAAAACCGACTTTGGCATTATTGGTATCCAGATCTGCTGGGATATAGCCTGGAACGATGGATGGAAAAGCCTACGGAAGAAAGGCGCCGAAATTATTTTCTGGCCATCGGCATTTGCAGGAGGGAAAATGATCAATGCGATGGCCTGGCAAAATAAATGCGTTGTTGTTTCCTGTACCATTAAGAATACCGCTAAGATCTGCGATATATCAGGAGAAGTAATTACGCAAACCGGCAAATGGACGCCGAATTTCTTTTGCAGCCCTGTTAATCTCGATAAAATATTTGTGCATACCTGGCCCTATGTGGAGCATTTTGACGCCATCCTGGCGAAGTATGGCAGAAAGATCAGAATCACCACTTTCCATGAAGAGGAATGGAGCATTTTTGAAAGTCTTTCGCCGGACATAAATCTTGCCGCTATCCTAAAAGACTACCAGATAAAATCTTATGAAGAGTATCTCGACTATACGGAAGCGGCAGAGATAAAAGCCAGGGGATAAAAATAAATCAGCGATCTACCGGCGATACGCCTATCTATCACTACCCTATTTTAAAACCGGTAAAATTATCCTGCTGCTGGTATTTTTATTGTGATAAATATTAATGGTCGATTTTTGAAAATCAGCTTCCTTAGCCTGGTAAATATCAACAAACTTCTGGGGGTTCCTGTCGGCAAGTGGAAACCAACTGCTTTGTATCTGTATCATTATCCTGTGGCCCTTTTTAAAAGCATGAGCGATATCGCCCAACTGGTACTTTACCTGCTCCATTTTACCGGGAGTAAAAGGAGACGGGCTTTCCAGGCTCTTCCTGAATTTGCCTCTTAATATTTCGCCGTGCACCAGCATCTGGTAGCCGCCCATGGGATAATTTCCAACCTGATATTTAACTTCCTCATCACTCTCATCCTTAACCGATTTTTCATCCGGAAATACATCTATAATTTTTACCACGAAGTCGGCATCCGTTGTGGAAATACTAGTCATCAGATCAGCCACAACATTCCCGGTAACGGTAATGTCTTCTTTTATAATATCCGTCTGGAATACCAGTACATCCGGCCTTCTCGACGCAAATCGCTGATCGTCGGTCATATAATTCCTGGTTCTTTTAAAATGCACCTCTTCTGTATAGGGAACAGGTTTGGCAGGATCGCTGATATAACTCGTTACACCCTTTTCAGCGGATGGTTTTGTCCAATCCAGTTTTCCATTGTTCTGGAGATATAAAAACACATCCTGCTTTGCCGCCGGAGGCCACTGTTCGAACTTTTTCCATTCATTAGCGCCGGAGATAAAAACATTGGCTTCAGCGATCTCCGCAACGCTTCCCTTGCCTTTTAAATAGTATTGAAAGAAAGGAATTTCTATATTTTGCTGGTACCATTCGGAAGTGTTGCTGCCAAAATAAACATTACCCAGGTGCGTTCCATCGCCCGACGACCATTGCCCATGATACCAGGGGCCCATAATAATTTTATTGAACTCTTTTCCGGGATTGTTTGCTTCCGCCGCTTTATAAGCATTCCAGGCGCCCCATTTATCTTCGGCATCATATAATCCTCCGACCCATAACATCGCAGGCTTAAGATTACTGGTAGCATTACGCGCATCTCTTGCTTTCCACCAGGCATCATAGTTTGGATGACTATTCAGTTCTTTCCAGAAAGCGATACTGTCGCCCATATTCTTGCCAAGGTTAGCCAGCGTTCCGGCTTCCAGGAAAAATTTGTAATTGTCAAGGCTGTAATAATTAAATGGCTTGGGGCCATCCTGCGTTGGAATTGGCCGCGGTTTTCCAAAGTTGGTATAGAAAGCAAAAGCATCCATCTGGAAAAAAGCGCCATTATGATGAAAATCATCGCCAATGAACCAGTTGGTTACCGGCGCCTGCGGACTCACCGCTTTCAGCGCCGGATGATTGCTTGCCGCCGCCATAGTGGAATAAAATCCGGGATAGGAAATACCAAAAACACCCACATTACCATTATTATGGTCAACATTCTTTACAAGCCAGTCGATAGCGTCGTAAGTATCTGTCGATTCATCAATCTCTTTTGCCTTTTTTTGTGGAATAAACGGCCTCACGTCCACAAACTCGCCCTCGCTCATCCATCTTCCGCGCACATCCTGTTTAACAATAATATATCCTTCTTTCAGGTATGCTTTATGGTAAGAATTCCAGATGCCGGCATAATTATTTTCTCCATAAGGAGCGCAGGAATAAGGGGTTCTGGTGAATAATATAGGATGAGCTTCCGCCTTATCCTTTGGCGAATAAATACTCGTAAATAACCTGATGCCATCGCGCATGGTTATATAAACTTCATTTTTATCGTAATGCTGGGTAAACCAGGCGGAGTCGATTAACTGAGCCTGGGCCAGAACCGGCCACCATAGCGCTAAAAACAATAGCTGTTTCATATATCGTAACTTTTAGAAAGCAATGTAGCAATAATCCTTAATCCCCATGCCTGAAATCTATATGCTCCCTGCTATTGGCGAAGGGATATCATTATAAACGGTAATTTAGTTGTAAGAAAAACTGAGGAATGAAACCAGCGCTTTTGCACCTGCCTGTAAACCCGAAAGAATCATTTGTAGCGAGGTCGCTCGACTATAAATATTATCCTACACCCTGGCATTTTCACCCGGAATATGAACTTATACTGGTTACGGAAAGTACAGGCAAACGCTTTATCGGCGATAATATCAGCGATTTCAAACCCGGCGACCTGCTGCTGCTGGGGCCTAATCTTCCGCATGTTCACCGAAACGACGCTATTTATTATAAGCCCGGATCAAAATTACATGCGCGCATCATCGTGGTTCATTTTCTGGAAAGCGCTTTTGGCGAACAATTTCATCATATACCCGAAACAAAAGCGCTGCAAAAGCTTTTTAGCAGCTCAGTAAGAGGGCTTCAAATTGTGGGAAAGACCAATACCCTCATCACGGCAAAAATGCATGAACTATGCGAGCTGAAAGGGTTTTCAAGATGGCTGAAATTACTGGATATACTGAATTGCATGACTGAATCAAATGACCTCCGGTATATCTCCGCCGCTACAGTAAAGGGGCTTAATGACATTGAATCGGCGCGACTCAATACCATCTTTGAATTTGCGCAGAAAAATTTTAAACGAGAGATCCAGGTGTCGGAAATAGCTTCGATCGTTAACCTCGCCGAAAATTCTTTCTCCCGGTTTTTCAGCCAGCGAACCAGGAAAACATTTACCTCTTTTGTTAACGAAATACGACTTCATCATGCCAGCAAACTGCTGATAGAAAACGAAATGAGCGTGGCTGAAATTTGCTATGAGTGCGGCTTTAACAACCTGTCTAATTTTAACAGGCAGTTCAGGAATGTATACCAGGCAAACCCGCTGGCCTATCGCAAACAATACCTGAACAAAGCATGATCCCTAATCAATCTCCATCATCCCGCTTAGCTTTCCTTTCATGCAAACAAAGGCTTCTGCAGCCTTAACCCCCATTTGCATTCCCCTGAATTCTTCCATAGCGGTATGCCCGTCGGCGCCATAAATATTAGCGGGGTTCTGGCTGGTATGACAATACACCGATTTGTTTTTCAGCTCTCTTGTTTCTGTGATATCGACAAAATCGGTGGGGTGAAATACCATGGTCTGAAAACCTGCGCATACTTCAAAAAAATATAAGGCAAACTTCTTCTCTGTACGGGTCCAGACCTGCATAGTAAGTAAACTAGCCGCCTGGTGATCCTTATGCGTATCCACCGGCCAATGCGTAAATACAATATCCGGTTTTTCTTCAGCCACCAGTTGCTGCAGCTTCTTCAGCCATTCTCCATTAACAATAGTATCGCCGTCTATCTGGCCGGCATCTCGCTCTCGGTCGGACGGCGATCCTCCCTTCGTGCGTCGAGCAGCTC
>JBDTVL010000011.1:0-13419 GCA_040007215.1 Flavitalea sp. | reverse complement strand
ATATCCATAATTTGTTTGTTGATACCTAATACAATCATTTCGAGTATACATTGCCAGCGTGAAATAGTATTATCTGTTTTTAGTTTTCGCGTGATCAGTCTTGCGGGTATTATCAATACCAGCATTAAAGCCCATGTAGTAACAATGGTAAGATTAATAGTAATAAAACCATGTTGCCAGAAAATAGTCTGGTCGGGGCTAAGTTCCATGCTCAGCCTCCTTTTTTAATTGCATTCTTTTTTCATCAATTGATTTTGTAAAATGAATAACCATGAAACGGGATAATATAAAACCCAGCATGCATATAACCAGTTTCCTCCAATTCTCCAAACCAATAAAATAAAATCCGGCCAACGCGATGCTGACACGAAAAATAAAACTACCTAAAACCCACAATGAAGGTATTTTAGATGCAATCGCTTTTTTAATGGTAAACCAAAGCCCACCAAAAAACAATAGTCCCAGCAACACACCCCATATAAATGCCAATACCAAATATGAAATTTCACTCATTTCCATTTTCATTTTTTTTATGCATCTCTTTATCTTCTTTAGTTACCCAATACCATGCGATCACACTACCGGCAATTAAACCTGCGATCAAACAGGTCAATGTCCAGGAAAATGATTGGGGATATTTATTATCAAGCCAAATTCCCACTGCAGCGCCAAGCAGGGAAGGAACAGCTACTGACCACCCAACCATTCCCATCATTCCCAATCCAAGCCATACGCCGTTGTTTTCGTGCATAGCTTCTAGTTTTCGCATTTCTTTTTTAGTTACCTCTTCACTAAAAACATCTTCTCCCTTATCATTTGCAGCAGGCTCCATTGTTAAATATTTCGAAGTTTATCGAGGCTGTAAATAAATCCTCTTTCCAGTTTTGCGACAACAGTAGTTGCCTGTTTTCTATTTTCATTGCGTGTTCTAAAATCTTTTTCTACCAATTGACCAAGTTTGCCCAGATCAGCGCCGCCAACTGCATTCCGGACTGATACTAAAACTCTCGCTCCTGATTTTATCATTACACCTTCGTCAACAGCTACATAATGCGGAGTTCCATCGGTTTCATATGTGAATATACCGGGCGCTAATGCTGCAACACAATCGAGCCGTTGCGGCAACAACCCATAAGAACCTTCCCTTGTTTCCATAACTATACGGCTTACATTTTTTATGTCGGCAAATATTTTGAATGGTAGAAGTATCTTTAGATTCATTGCTATTTTTTTCATGTTATTACATTTGGGCTACTATTTTTTCTTTTTGGCCATCCTTTACATTAGTTTCTCCGGTTTCATTTTTTTCCCTTTCTTGATTAGCCAGCTCACCCTTATAGTTCTTTTTACTCTTATCATCTTCTTTATCTTTACTAGCGGTATCGTATTTCTCTAATGCTTCATCTATTGAGCCAATCATATAAAAAGCGCTTTCCGGATAGTCTTTGAACTCATCTACCAGAATACGTTGGCAGCCATCAAGTGCATCTTTCAAACTAACCTGCTTTCCTTTAATGCCGCTGAATTGTTCGGTTGCAAAAAAAGGCTGCGTAAGAAATCTCTCCAGCTTTCTGGCACGGTTCACAATATTGCGATCTTCAACAGACAACTGCTCCATACCAAGCATGGAGATAATATCTTTTAATTCTTCATACTGCGCAAGCGTTTGTCTTACTTTCTGTGCAAGGTTGTAATGCTGTTGTCCTATAATTCCTGGAGTTGCCATTTTTGAATTAGATTGCAACAGGTCAATGGAGGGATATAAGCCTTCGCTTGCTTTCTTTCTGGAAAGCGCTATGGAAGCTGAAAGATGAGAAAAGGTATGAACAGCAGCAGGATCGGTAAGATCATCTGCAGGAACATATACCGCCTGGATGGAAGTGATCGCTCCTGTATCAGTATAAGCGATGCGTTCTTCTAACTCTGATAACTCTGTTCCCAAAGTTGGCTGGTAACCGAGGCGCGAAGGCATTTGCCCCATTAATCCGGATACTTCCATGCCTGCCTGTATAAAACGGAAAATATTATCAATCAGTAACAATACATCTCGTCGCTCATCATCACGAAAATATTCAGCCATCGTAAGCGCCGCATGACCGACCCGAAAACGTGCACCCGGCGGTTCATTCATTTGTCCGAATAACATCACCATGTTTTTGAGCAGATCCGCATCTTTCATGGCATTATATAGTTCATTGCCTTCCCGGCAACGTTCGCCTATGCCGCAGAACATACTCACACCCTTGTTATGTACAACCATGTTATGGATCATCTCAGTTAGCAAAACTGTTTTCCCTACACCGGCTCCCCCGAACAATCCTGCTTTGCCACCACGCTCCAATGGCGCCAATACATCAATGGCTTTAATACCTGTTTCAAAAATTTCAGATTTAACAGCTCTTTTTGAGAGCGGAGGAGGTGATTGATGAATATTGCGCCGTTCACCTTTTGGCAATGGTTCAAGATGATCGATTGTATTTCCAAAAACATCAAACATCCTGCCTATTATATTTTTCCCAACAGGCACAGTCAGTTCTTCTCCATTAGTTTCAACAACCATACCTCTTGCCAATCCCTGAGTTGGGTTCAATGCAATTCCACGTACTCTATGGCCATCCAATTGCGATAACACTTCAATGAATACCTGCTTGTCTTTTCCTGAGCGAAGTAAAGTATAGATAGGCGGGAGATCCTTGTCAAAAGCCACATCTACAACACTGCCTCTTATAGAAATAATTTTCCCATATTTAATTTCTGTGAAGGCATTTTCTGCAGTGTCATTCTTCTGTTCCCCCTTCATTCATTTATAATTTAAGATTTAATCAGACGTATATCTGTCTGATCAGGTCGATTTACCTATCATTAACAATTTCATAATCCAGATTCATTTTAAAAATGATTTTACTCATAAAAAATTATGATTTCGATCATGCCATTTTTAAAATCCATTTACGCTGTTGCCGGATCAATCAAACCAGAATTATGCACTACTAATTTTTTATCTTTATATGCCATCTAAAGGTCGACTACTGGCATTCCTTGTTTATTACATAATTTTTGAAAAAAGTTATATAAATCACACTTTTGAGATAACCAGTACAAAATCAATTTTTATCTCTGTTTATAGTAATCGTTGGATTTATTACGCATGAAGCATTTTCAAATAGTTATCCTGATAGCTATCGGAATGACTATTTCTTCAGGGATTCTCACATTTTGTGTGGGTTAAAATGGCAGTGAGATTCTGAATTTGAAGCTGTAGGAAATCATATATATAAATTTCGCCCAAGGAATGATTACCTCAGAATTTTCTCTATTTTAAACCGTCTCATTATTCGAAAGACAATGCTTTCGCTCGCAAAAAGGTGAAAACCTGGTAGAGAAGATTGAGGATTTTCACGGAGAACATACTACTAACTCAATTATAGGCGGAAATCATTTTGCGGCAGTGGCATTAGCATCTCTTCATCAGAAATGATCTGGACGCTATTTTTTGGGAAATTAAATGATAACAATAAAGCAGACGGATTAATTTTTGAATCTTTTCAATACGGCCCCCAGATCAGTTCACTGGAAGTATATGAAATGAAATCTATCTGGGAAGGAAATGATGGAAAGCCTTGAGTTATCTTTACGTTCATATAAAAAAACCCGCCTTTTAGAGGCGGGTTCGATGTTGTATCTCTTTTCGTTGATTGCTGATTAAATGGTCTTTCAGCAAAGAGACATTGGACGGTGGATTTTCAATAAGTTCAGATCGGTTTTCGGATTCGGATTGGTATATACGGTTTTTCAAAGGTCGGATCAGGTGTCATTCGTTTGACATATTAAAGATGCGCCGATTCAACGCCATCTGCAACAATTAACCCCTGGTATTCGCCCATCTTCTGGTTTACTTGTATTTCGGTACAAATAACCACTTAGTTGTCGTAGATCTCCTATCGTGACCATCATGATATTCTTTGAGGAGACGGCCGTAACACCCCACTTAGGATAAAAAAATAATTCCTGAAATGACAAGTGAAAGAAACTAATATTACAGGAAGGGAAAAAGTATTACCGCCCTGATTATTTGTTAATAACCGCAGCGAAAACTGCAGGCTATCCAACGATGATCACCAGCCCCTAAAAGCACAATGCGGCGCATCCTGTATAGTAAACTGATGCGCCGGCAAAATCAAAAGCCTCAAAAATGCAATTCTAAAAAGCAATATCTTGTAAACAGAAATACAAGTAAATTTGAATAAAGGTGGGTTGAATCTCTGCCAGCTCCTGTTTAAATCATCAAATTCCTTTTATGCTAAAAATATTTTCAATAGCGGCAATCCTCCTCCTGGCTTGCACTTTATGGAGTTGCAAAAAGGGATCTTCTACCTCGCCGCCAATCGATAACGATAAACCCTTTCCCGATATTTTAACCGCCAGCGATGCGCTGGATGCGCTATATAAAGTACAGGTTGATTTTTGCAGCCTCGATGGTAATGAATCCACGCCTGGATGGAAATCAATGGCAGACTTCAGCGAAAGCTTTCCATCGGAAAATGCAAACGTGGATATTGTTCAGAGAACTGGATGGCCATACAATTCCTGGGCTTTGGATTGGGTAAAATCATACGCCTATATCAAACAGCTCAACCTTTTTATGCTTAAAGACAGTCTGTCGACTGGCCTCACGGAGACCGACAGAAAAAGATTTTTCTCGGAAGCGCGATTCCTGCGCGCTAATTTTTATTTCGAACTGGTGAAGCGTATGGGCGGTGTGCCGCTGGTCCTCAATGATGATTTTACCAACGACAGAAAAGATCTGAAGGTGGCAAGAGCTAAAGAATCAGAAGTGTATGATTTTATTATCAACGAAGGCGAAGCCATTAAAAATGATCTTTCATCCGACATGAGCAATAAGTCGCATGCCTCTAAAGGCGCTGCGCTGGCCATGAAATCGAGAGCCGCACTATATGCGGGATCTATTGCCAAATACGGAATATTAACGCCGGAAGTGTCGCTGGCAGGTGGGGAGGTTGGCATTGCTGCTTCTAAAGCCAGCGCCTATTATTCGCTTTCTTTAGGCGCTGCGCAGGAAATCATCGGCGGGCAGGCAGGCGGATACACTTTATACAATTTACTGATCAATCCTTCTGATAATTTTGCTAATCTCTTTCTGGATAGAAATAGCCTGGAAACAATTTATATGGAAGACTTTATCGGTGATGGCGAAAGCCATGCGTTTACCGTCGATAACCAACCTTATTCATTGACAGAAGAAACCAATGATGGCGGCCGCCTGAATCCTTCACTGAACCTCGCTGAATCATTTGAGAAACTTGATAATACTTATGCACCTCTCGCAGCAACATCATTATCAGGAGATCCTATTTATTACGACCATGTTGAAGATATTTTTTCCGGAAGAGATGCCCGCTTTGCCGGCACCTTGCTGATACCCGGAGGCAAATACAGGTCTGGCACAGTAGATATATGGGCCGGATACCAACTGCCGGATGGAAGCATCACCACCAGCGCTTCAGCAGACCAGTTAAAACCAATAGTTCCCGGCGGACCCGAAGTACAGGTCGTTGGTAAAGACGGTCCCATTAATGGCCTTGAATTTCGTACGCAAACCGGATTTTATCTCCGTAAATACCTCGACAATACCATCGGATCGGGTAAAAAAAATGTTGGCAGCAGAGTACCGTTTATACGTTATCGCTATGGGGAAGTTTTGCTGAATGCCGCAGAAGCGGCATTTGAATTAGGCCAAACAAATGTTGCCGCCAACAATATCAATGCTGTACGGGCAAGGGCCGGATTAAGCAGCCCTCTCACCGCCGGAGATATCACCTTTAATCGTATCGTCCACGAACGCAGAGTAGAACTGGCATTTGAAGGACATCTACTGTTTGATATGAAACGCTGGAGGCTGGCAACATCCGTATGGAATGGAATGCCCACATCCCTGCCCGATTTGAAAAGCAATCTCGGGGTAGCCAGCAAACCAAGTACACAGCCCTGGGGATTGTGGCCATATAAAAATTATAATCCGGGAAGTTTCCTGGATGGCAAATGGGTTTTTAAGGAAACGCTTCCATCGCAGGCTACCGGCTATAATAAATTCTTACCCGGAAATTATTATTCTTCCATTCCAGCCGATGTAATATTGGCCAATCCGCTTATCGTGCAGCAACCCAATCAGTAATGACTTCTGGAACATCAGCCAACCATTAAGGCGATATCATCCGCCATTTTAACGCTAACCTTACTGCCCTTTCGTAAAGAGGGTTCATTGCAGTTACCCATCACCGTATGACCGTCGATGGACACTTCAGCCTGCCAGCAGTAACCTATAAAGGAAACGCTTTCAACAATACCTTTCATTGATCCCTGATCTTCCACTCCGATCAATAACATTTCAGGTCGTAAAAAATGAAGATTATCGGGAATAGATTGTTGATGAGCGCTAAAGAGTGTACGCAGCGGTTTACTCACTACGGTATATTGTCCAAGGAGGCCGGCAATATAAGAGTCGCCTGGCTGGTAATAGATTGCTGATGCAGATCCGCTTTGCACGATGCGTCCCTTTCGCATCACATGAATGATTTCTGCGAATGACAGTATATCTGCCGGATCATGAGATGCCAAAACAGTTGTAAGCTGAAAAGCAGCGGTGACTACTGATAGAACCTCTTTCAGCGCCGTTTTTTGAATCAGATCGAGGTTTGAAAAAGGCTCATCGAGTAACAAAACACGAGGCCTGGAAATCAATACCCTTGCAAGTGCGATGCGTTGCCGTTCGCCTCCCGAAAGCTGGTCGGTTCTCCTCCCGAGCAAGTGTGTAATCTGGCAGCGCTCGAAAAGATCCTCAGCCTCCGAATTATCAAGCCTGTTAGCGTAATCCAATATTTCTTCTACCCGGTAATTATTACGGAGTTCGAAATACTGCGACAGGTAAGCGATCCTTTTATGTCCCGGAATCAGTGTTGTTAGAGGCCCTTCCACTCTTTGTCCTTCGAACAAAACAAGACCCTCATCCTGCTCCAGGAGGCCGGCAAGAATTTTCAGCAGGGTACTTTTGCCTGATCCGGTTGATCCGGCAAGTGCAACAGGTATACCCTGGGGTATCACGATACTTACATTGCTGAGAATATCCCTATCACCAAAACGTTTACCCAATTGCTGTCCAACCAATAAATCCATCGCCAGCAAAAATACGGCATTTATCATGGCGTATTTTTATATGGAGGAGCCATTAATATCGGCGACTATTTCCCGGCAACTTACCATTACAGAAAAACAATGAAGTTGCTCATGACTCCGTACAAATAGCTAATTTTCAGGAGCTTTTGAGTTAAACACAATAGATGGCGCCATTTTCCGTTATTCTCCTGAATCCTGGAAAATCTGATATCTCTTTATTAACCGCCACTCCTATTCGCAATGGAATTCAGACCTCTTTTTTATGCATTCCTGGTTTTATGTGTAATTGCCTTTTTCGAGGTATTATTGACCATCAAAAAAAAATCGTTACTAAAGATCTGCTTTCTGCTTATTATCTCCAGTGTCTTTGTAATGAATTATTTCTCTTATATAAACGTTTCTTCCCGGCTTCAGTTTATCCTGGTGAAAAGTATGAGACTTGTGTATGTATGCAGCATACTGATCATCTTTATTCATTTGGTTACGCCGAAAATTCCAAGATGGATTATTACTTTCGCGATACTATCTTCTTGCTTTCTTATTGGAATAAGAATAGTTAATTTTAACGATATAGCTATAAATAGCCAGAGACCTTTTTCAACCCAGGTTTTTTCTGTAGGGCCGGATTTTTATTCCCCCCTTCCCGTTGCCCGATATATTGGATTCGCTATGGCAGCCGCTGTTTCGGCGATAACTTTCTACTATTATCGTTTATTTTTTCTGAAATTAAATAAGGAAAATATTCATTTCAGGCATTTATCCCTGTGGATCATTGCTATGGTAGCGCCATTCTTTTTGCTGTTAATTTTTTCCGTGTTGGGCATGCTGCATATTACCGATGAATCAATAGCTCCTTACCTGTTTTCCGTTTTCAGCGGCATTATTATTTTTTCTATCCTGCTCAGACCAAAGTTTCTAAATTCGGCAGGGTCATTGAATGATCTTGAGGAATCAAAACCGCCTACTCTTTCTTCCTGAATACTAAAAAATGCTGTATCGGCAGAAATTCCTCCTGTCGTTCGATGATAAAATCATTGGCTTTCATTTCGCTGGAGATTTGCGTAACGGTCGTTTTGTGCAGCGCTTTAATAGGTATGGATGGATCCTCGCCGCGGTATTCAATCAGCAATATCCTGCCATCCGGCTTCAGACTTTTACGTATAGATTGCAGGATTTCTTGCGGCCATGCCAGTTCATGATAAACATCTACCATGATGGCCAGGTCCAGAGAATTGTCCGGCAGGTTCACGCTTATGCTGTCTCCCATGACCACTTCAACATGCTGCATTCCCGTCTTTGATTTCTTTTCTTCCAGGTACCGGATCAGTTCCTCCTGCACATCTACGGCATACACTTTTCCTTTTGGAACTTTTGAAGCGATCCGGAATGTATAGTAACCAGTGCCTGCGCCAATATCAGCGACCACAGCTTGAGGCCCCAGTTTCATACTGTCTATCGCCAGTTCGGCATTTTCTTCTGTTTGTCTTTCGGGGCGTTCCAGCCAGTCTGCGCCGCTTGCGTCCATCACCTTCGCAATCTCTCTTCCAAGATAATATTTACCTGTGCCATCTACTGATGGTGATCTGTAAACGTAAACATTGTTATTATTTACAGCCATCGCTTTATGCTTCACAGGCTGACAACCTGCAACCCCATATATAAACAGGAAAAGTAGCGGTAACCATGATTTCATATTCCGAATTTAGGCATTATGAGAAGGCAAACGGGTAAAGTCATTTATTAAGCGAGAGAATGATACCCTAAAAATCAATTTTCCTGAAACCGAGACAAGTCCTTACTTTTAAAATGAAATTCATTTTCTCCGAGAGACCTCTTTGTATTCCATCCCTGCAAAATACGCTATCCTTAATCAATCATATTAAAAACAAACAAATGGAAAAGCAACTTCAGCTGCCTTCTCCGGCAGGAATAATGCAAATAGGCACAGGTTTCTGGGCATCCAAAATTTTATTATCCGCTATAAAATTCCAGCTATTCACTAAACTTAACGAACATCCGAAAATGTCTGCTAGCGACATTAAGAAAACTTTTCAGTTCCAATGCTCGGACCGGCACGTATACGACTTTTTAGATGCCTTAACTGTATTCGGATTTCTGCAACGAGAAGGATTATTAGACACCGCCGTATACACCAACACGCCCGATACAGACACTTTTCTAGATAAGAACAAGCCCACCTATATTGGAGGCATACTTGAAATGATGAACAACCGCTTATATTCATTCTGGGGCAACCTGGAAGAGGGGTTGCTTACAGGGCTTCCCCAAAACGAAGTAAAAAGAGGAGAAGATTTTTTTGGACTGATTTACCAGGATCCTCAAAAATTACATGAATTTATCAATGCTATGAGCGGCATCCAAATGGGAAACTTTATGGCATTGGCCCAAAATTTTGATTTTTCAAAATATAAAACCCTTATTGATGTAGGGGGCTCCGGAGGAATGCTATCGCTGATGGTGGCAAAATACCAGGCGCATATGACCTGCACCAGCTACGATCTTCCACCTGTTGAACCCATCGCTAAGGAAATCATTCAGAAATTTAAATTGTCTGATCGGGTGAAAACGCAAAGCGGAGATTTTTTTAAAGACGCTTTGCCAAAAGCTGATATCATAACGATGGGAAATATCCTCCACGACTGGAGTGAAGAAAATAAAATTATGCTGATGAAAAAAGCCTATGAAGCATTGCCTGCCGGAGGAGCTTTTATAGCGATTGAAGGTATTATAGATGATGAAAGAAAGCAAAACGTATTTGGAATGATGATGAGTTTAAATATGCTTATTGAAACGGGAAAAGGGTTTGATTATACTTTTGCAGATTTCAATAAATGGGCAAAGTCAGTAGGATTTACTGCTACTTCCCTGCTTCCCTTAACCGGACCTTCCAGCGCAGCGATAGCTTACAAAAAAAGTTGAACCATTACTTTTTGATATCAATAAAACCATTTTTTCGGTTAGTCATATACGATAAATATCAGATAAAAATAATTTGTTCACTACAAAAAAATCATTCAATACCCTGCCTTGGCGACGGTATTGAATGATTCAGAAGAATATTTTGCCTTACAGCAAAGCTATTTTTATATTATTACGATTATAGATTATTTCTTAATATCCATTCTCTGCGTTTCCAGGTCCTGCAGCGTTTTTCTTTGAAATTCTACATCCTGTTGCTGTTTAGCTTCGTCGTCCTGTAAATTTTTGATATCCGATTCCAGTTGTGCTATTTTTTTACGGGCATCATCCTGTTTAGATCTTACCTCCTGCCATTTCTTTTCAGATTCGGAAATTTTCTTTTTCTGATCTTCTATTTTTTTATTTACGCTGAACTCTGCTGTTTCAGTAACAAAGCTGTTCAGGAAATGTTCCGAGGCAGCATAGGTAGCAGAATCAGTATCAGGCGCTACAAAATTGTCATACCCCTTACTCACCAAAAGAGAAATAGCAGAGTTATAAGAACTGTCGCCATTCAGTCCTTCTACTTTAAAATAAAGATCCAGCTTCCGGTTATTTAATTCCGGTAATTGCACACCCGGAAATACATAAAAACCATCCTGTTTATTATTCTTCCAGAAAAACCGCCCTTTAGTTTCCGGCTTATAGCCTGTTTCTTTTAACTTAGCCAGGATGGTCTGTTCTGTAGTTTCCGTTTTATTGGTGAGGGGAAGATATAATGATGGTTTAAGGCCATCTTTATACTTAATCATTTTAGCATAAGATTGCGCGTTAAGAGATCCTATAACGACAATAATAAAAAAAGATAATAAAGTAAAAATTCTCATAATAATTTAAAGTTTTTTAGAATGAAATGATACAGGATGCATCATTAACCGATCTTATATTTGTGTGGTATACTATTAATATACAATTTTCATGCTATGCATTTTACGCTGACAGTTTGTTTGTAATGCCGATGATTGAGAGTTATATTGCTCATAATTAGTCATAAACCTTCGCTTTCCTCAAAATGGGATATTCAAAGAATTTTTTCTATCTGTCAACAGGAGGATTATCTAAAAAACATTAACTTATCATACATAAAAGAAGAGTATGTCAATTGCCCTGATCTCAATAACATCCCTTGCCTTGCTGTCAACGATGCTTTGGGCGTTCCTGCAACAACCGCAGTTTGGAAAAGCTCCCCGCGGCGAGAGGCTGGAGCTTATCCGTAAATCGCCACATTACGGGGGTGGCGTTTTTCAAAATCAAAGCCCAACGCCTGCTATTGCCGAAGGAGTGAGTTTTTTTACCGTTTTGAAAGAATTCCTTTTTAAAAAGAGTAAAAGGTTAACGCCGTCGGTGATATTGCCTTCGCAAAAGGCCAACCTGATGAAATTAAATCCGAATGAAGATATCCTGGTCTGGTTTGGACACTCTTCCTATTTCCTGCAACTGGATGGGAAGAAAATATTAATCGATCCGGTTTTAAGCGGTAACGCTTCTCCCCTTTCCTTTACCACAAAGAGCTTCAGGGGGGCCGATATATATACGCCGGATGAAATACCGGATATCGATTACCTGCTCATTTCGCATGACCACTACGATCATCTCGATTATAAAACTATTTCAGCATTAAGGAAAAGGGTTAAAAAGGTAATAACAGGTATCGGTGTTGGCGCTCACCTGGAGCATTGGGGGTATGATAAGAACCAAATAATAGAAAAAGACTGGAATGAAGAAGTAATACTGGAAGATGGATTTATAGTGAACACCGCTCCTGCGCGTCATTTTTCGGGAAGAGGTTTTAAGAGGAACGGTACTTTGTGGTTGTCATTTATTTTGCGCGCTCCCACAAGAAAGATATTTATTGGCGGCGATTCGGGATACGATCATCATTTTGCAGCGATTGGCAAACAGTTTGGACCATTTGACCTGGTCATACTGGAAAATGGTCAGTACGACAAAAACTGGAAGTACATCCATATGATGCCGGAAGAAACTATCCAGGCCGCCATTGATCTGAAAGCAGAGATACTTTTCCCCGTACACTGGTCAAAGTTCGCCTTATCCGTTCATGCCTGGGACGACCCTATCATAAGGGCGGTCAAAGAAAGCAAGATCAGAGATATGCCCATTATGCACCCGATGATTGGCGAAGCGGTTAATTTAAAGGATAAAGCGCCTTCTTATGCCTGGTGGGAGCAGCTGAGTTGATGGTTTTAAGGAAAAAGGCGTCAAAAAAACAATAAAAAATAAATGATTTTCATCTCTTTCAATTATAAAGCTTAACTTCATTGGTAACAATCGAGTGCTTACAACACTAAGTAATAAAAACAATATTTAGCTCCTTTTTCTCACCCGCTCAATTTAGTCTTCACTACTTTTTATTGTCCCGCTTAGGATTGGTCATTTTAAAAATTTTTAGTATGAATATGTACGTTTCAAACCTGGGATTTCATGTAACTGATGAAGATCTCAAATCATTGTTTACAGAGTTCGGAGAAGTAACCTCCGCGAAAGTTATTACTGATAAGATAAGCGGAAAATCACGTGGATTTGGATTTGTTGAAATGACAAAGGATTCTGAAGCTGAAGCTGCAATGGAAAAATTATCAGGTCGCGAAATTGAAGGCAGAGACATCTCTGTGTCAAAAGCAAAACCAAAGACCGATAGCCCAGGCAGGTCATTTGGCAATAGCCGCGGCGGTTCTAAATGGTAAATGAGTAGAACTCCATAAATGTCAAATGCCCGGAAACGCTTTTCCGGGCATTTTTTTATTAACTGAATTGTACGTCCTCATGGTATTAAATGTTAACAGGACCAACATCAGGTTGAATCCGGATTTCAAGAAAGTCATTGCGCGGTTTTTTAATACAGGCAACGAACGGTCACAGGCGCTGATCAATAGAATAGTAGAAATGCCTGACAGCGAGGTAGAAAACTTACTGAAACAGATATTATTTGAGTTTGCCGGACGTTACCGGGATATACAGGCCATCTTCATCAAACATTTTGAATTAATCAAATACCTGATACCGGAAGCGGTATTTCTTGTATTATCAAAGGAGAAAAAATTGCTGATAGGCTCTTATTTTACGATGGAATATTCCATTGAAGCCGCAGCATTGTTTAATCCTTCCGTCGTGGAAGACCCCGACCAGTCGGGAGCCGCCAAAGGAGAAATGAAAGTGATCGTTAGCTTCCGGGCTACAGGAGAAAGCCACATTTCTTCCCTGATCTTCAAGCGGGGAACGTTAAACGAA
>JBDTVL010000010.1:0-13796 GCA_040007215.1 Flavitalea sp. | reverse complement strand
TGCTGATCGACATTTCTTTTTTCATGCCGCTGAGCTCCATCAGGGCTTTGATGCCTGTATTAGGATCGGTATTCGCTTTTTGCAGCCCGTAAAAAGTGATCACCCTGTTTTCTCCGGTCATCGGTACGATATCGGCGGCTATGGCCGTTGCTACCAGGTCAAGGTATATATTTAACGAAGCGCTGGGAAGGTTCAGCCGCTGACCAAGGGCGCAGACCAGTTTAAAACCGACTCCGCAACCGCATAATTCTTTATAAGGGTAAGGACAATCATTTTGCTTGGGATTAAGAATGGCCGCTGCCGGAGGAAGATCTTCATCGGGCAGATGATGGTCGCAGACAATAAAATCTATTCCTAACTGCCTGGCATAGCCGATCAGCGCTACGGATTTGATTCCACAGTCGAGCGATATGATAAGTGAATAATGATTAGCGCTGGCGTAATCGATGCCCGCTTTCGAAACGCCATATCCTTCCCTGTAGCGATGGGGGATATAAAATTCAACATTTTCCGGCGTGTAATGTTCGATCAGGAATTTATACATGCAGGCTACAGCGGTGGTTCCATCTACATCATAATCGCCATAAACCAGAATTCGTTCATTATTGGAGAAAGCCAGCAGTATCCGGTCGGCAGCTTTGTCCATATCCTTCATCAGCCAGGGATCATGTAACATGTCGATCGTGGGCCGGAAGAAATTTTTAGCTTCTGCAAATGTGCCTATGCCTCTTTGCGTGAGTATGCGACAAAGCACGGGGCTGATGTTCAACTGGTCGAACAATGCCTTCGATTTATCGGGATCGCTTTTTAATATTTTCCAGCGTTTCTCCATGCGGCCGATTGATGCGTTAATGTTTTCTGTCGGTGGTAAATCTGACCATTTCTTCCAGCCCGGCTTTTATCTGATCATTATCAAATTCCTGGAGTATAGAAATGGCCTCATTCCGGAAGCGGTTCATTTTTTCTTCGGCGTAAGCTATTCCGCCGGTTTCTTTCACCACATCAATTACGTGATTTACTTTTTGTTTATCCCTGTTCTGGTTTTTTATGATGTAGATCAATTCCCTTCTGACAGGAGCGCTTACTTTATTTAGGGTATAGATGAGCGGTAGGGTCAATTTTTTTTCCTTGATATCATTTCCGGTGGGCTTTCCTATCGAGTCATTTCCATAATCGAAAAGATCGTCTTTAATCTGGAAGGCCATCCCTGTTTTCTCTCCGAAAACCCTCATTCTCTCGGCTATTTTTTCGTCATGTGAGGAGGAATAAGCGCCGGCGGCGCAGGCTGAAGCCAGCAGGGAAGCCGTTTTATTGCGGATGATCTCAAAATAAATGTCTTCTTTAAGGTTCAGGGAGCGTGATTTTTCAATTTGCAGTAATTCGCCTTCGCTCATCAGCCTTACCGCCTGGGAAAGAAGCTGTAGAATGCGGAAATCGTGGTGGTCGAGGGATAGCAAAAGGCCTTTTGCCAGCAGATAATCGCCCACCAGCACCGAAATTTTGGTTTTCCAAAGGGCATAAGTTGAGAAAAAGCCCCTTCTTTCCAGGGATTCATCCACCACATCATCGTGTACCAGGGTGGCGGTATGTAGCAGTTCAACCAGGGAGGCTGCCCGGTAAGTAGACTCATTAATGTTTCCACACAGTTTTGCAGATAAGAGTACAAACATGGGTCTCAATTGTTTACCCTTACGGTTAACAATAAAACGCATGATCCTGTCCAGTAATGGAACCTGGCTTTTTACGGCTTCCCTGAATTCCTTTTCAAAAATGATAAGTTCCTGGTGAAGTATTGCTTCAGATATTTTCATTTGATTGAAAGAAGGGGCAAATTACTACTTTGAAATTTATTTGATCTTCCAACTTCCTTTTTCCCCAAATAAAGGGTTTTCGATTGATTGACTTTTAGTTATGTTCGGTTTGTTAGTTAAAAAAATTTGCTATTTAACTTGCAATTAATATTTTTGCAAGTAATTGGATCAAGCGTAATTTCTAAATATTCATATAAAACTCAGTTATGGCAATCAAAATGTGCTCAAAATTAATTGGCTTACTCTGCCTGATCGGTTCAGGAGTGTTCGCTCAGGAAGGGGGGGGTAGTTACAATGCCCAGGATTCTTCAGTGATACCTTCGAAGAGGCTTCCCCAGCATACTGAATTTATGGCCAATAATTATGCTTTCCCAGCCAAACCCAGGAATCAGTGGGAACTGGGAGCTAAAGTTGGCGCTTTCGCAATTTCTTCTGATGTACGTTCTGTATTTCCAGGCTTTGGAGCCGCCCTTCATCTTCGTAAAGCGCTGGGTTATGTGTTTTCCTTAAGAGGAGAAATTGGCTATGGCAGCACTAAAGGGCTGAATTACACCAAAACACAAAGTTATATCAATAACCCGGCATGGGCCCCTTACCTGAATGCAGGCGTGCCTACCCAGGGAATTATATATAATTACAAGACAAATGTTTTTGACCTGAATCTCCAGGGAGTGGTAACCCTTAATAATATCCGTTTCCACCGCGCTAAATCAGGGTTTAATATCTATGCTTTCGGCGGTATTGGCGGTATGATCTTCGATACCAAGATCGATGCACTTAAGGGCAGTACCCCTTATGATTTCTCCACTATCGCGAACGGATCTTACAGCGACAGGAAGACTTTAAAGAAAGCGATCAAAAATCTGCTGGATGGAAGTTATGAAACAGAAGGCCAGAGGGATCCTCTTAAACCAAAATTATTTGGCAAGCCCTTCCGCCCTGTATTTGTACTGGGCGCAGGCGTTCAGTTCAAACTGACCAAAAAAGTTAGCCTGGCTATAGAAAACAAATTTTCTGCTCCCCAGACGGATCTGTTAGACGGTCAAACCTGGCAATCCAACAGTACTACCAATCCTGCTATGACCAGGGAATGGGATACTTACAACTTTACTTCTGTAGGCATCAATATAGCTTTAGGCGCCAAATCTGTTGAGCCGCTATGGTGGATCAATCCCCTGGATTATGCCTACAACGAAATCAACAAGCCTAATCACATGAAACTGCCAAAACCTGTTCTTGATGATGCAGATGGCGATGGCGTAACTGACCAGTTTGATAATGAACCCAATACCCCTGCAGGTTCTCCTGTTGACGCTCATGGCGTTAGCCGCGATACTGATGGCGATGGCGTACCTGATTCGAAAGATAAAGAACTGATTACTCCAACACAATGCCAGCCTGTTGACGCTGATGGCGTAGGTAAATGTCCTCCTCCTGATTGTTGCAAAATGATTGATTCACTGATGCAGTATGGTGTCCGTGGACGGTGTAACATTGGCGATCTTCCTAGCCTTACTTTCAAAGGCAGGTCTGTAACCCTGAACAATGACGCCAAAGCGTTAATGGCAGGAATAGCGCAGAAGATCCGCGACAATTCTGAATGTAAAGTAGCCGTAATAGGATACTGTGCATCCAGCAAGTCTGAACAGCAGTTAAGCTGGGATAGAGTAAATGCCGTTATCAACTATCTTGTTGAAAAAGAAGGCGTTAGCGCTGATCGCTTTATCTTCAAATATGGCCAGGAAGGCGGAGATTGCAATACCGTTGACCTGAGAGACGGAACGCAGGATGAAGGACCAACTACGGTTCCTGCTCCTCATCCGAACCTGAGAAGAAGGAAATAATTCTTCAGCATATAAAGATAAAACCCCCGGATTTCGGGGGTTTTATCTTTTAATTAACTCGCTGGTTTTGTATTTCAAAATCAATACTTTCAAATTTGTGCGCAAAAGCGTAATTTCGCCACCTTATATGAGAATATTCTTTCTGTCGTTACTGGTTATCCTTGCTGTATCGTGCTCTAAATTTGCTAAAGTGCAGAAGAGCAATGATTATGAGTACAAATTAAGGATGGCGGAAAAGTATTATGCTGAGAAAAAGTACAATTATTCCCAGCAGTTATATGAAGAGCTGTTCCCGGTATTCAAGGGAGACGTGAAATTCGAAGATCTTTTTTATAAATACGCTTACTGTTCCTATTACCTGCGCGATTGGTTGCAGGCTGAAAATCTTTTCAAACAGTTCACAGAAGTTTTTCCAACGAGTTCCAGGGCGGAAGAAATGGAATATATGCGCGCATATACCTATTTTCGTCAGTCGCCTAAACTGGAACTGGATCAAACGAATTCTTTAAAGACCATAGGATTGATGCAGACATTCATCAATACGCATCCTGGCTCTAAGAAAAATGTGGAAGCGACACAAATCATTGACCAGTTAAGAAATAAGCTAGAAGACAAAGACTATAAAAGCGCTGAACTTTATTTTAATCTCGGTCATTACCGGGCGGCAGCTATAGCTTTTGCCAGTCTTATGAACAGTTTTCCGGATACTAAAAGAGGCGATGCTTATAAATTCCAGGTGGTTAAGTCTTATTTTCTCTATGCGCAGAATAGCATTGATGAAAAAAAGGCGGCCCGGTATGAACAGGTAGTTACCGAATGCAACGATTTTACAGACAGGTTCCCCGAAAGTCTCCAGTTGAAGGAAGTGGAACGTTATTCCAGTCTATCACAAAATAATATTAAACAAATCCAAAATGAGCAGGCTAAGACGTCAAATCAGCGCTAACACGGCTAATACGGCAGAAACCAAAGATCTTAATGTGATCAAGGGAAAGACTGGTAATGTGTACGAGTCTATCGCCATTATCGCCAAGCGCGCCAACCAGATCAATATATCTCTTAAAGAAGAACTGCATAGCAAGCTGGAAGAGTTTGCCAGTCATACAGATAGCCTGGAAGAGATCCACGAAAATAAAGAGCAGATCGAGATTTCGCGCGCTTACGAGCGTATGCCTAATGCTTCGCTGCTGGCTACCCAGGAATTCCTGGAAGACAAGATCTATCACCGTAAGAATGAAGATGACCTGTTCAGCTAATCGGTTTTCATCTGCAGAACAGTATTAATAAGCTATTAAAAGCGACGGGAGCTATTCCGTCGCTTTTGAGTTTCAGTCTGAAAAAATATAAAGCCCTAACTTTAACCACATGTTCAAGGGAAAGAAAATTTTGCTGGCCATCACCGGAAGTATTGCCGCCTACAAGGCTATACTTTTGGTCAGGTTACTGGTTAAAGACGGCGCTGAGGTGAAAGTGGTGATGACGCCTGCGGCAAAAGACTTTGTTTCTCCTCTTACGCTCTCTACTTTATCTAAAAATCCTGTCGTTTCAGATCTGTTTTCAGAAACTTCCTGGTCTAATCATGTCCTGCTGGGAAGATGGGCCGACCTGATGCTGGTGGCGCCGCTGAGTTGTAATACCCTGGCCAGGATGGCAGCGGGTATGTGCGACAATATGCTGCTGGCCACTTATCTTTCGGCTACCTGCCCGGTGGTACTGGCGCCGGCTATGGATGAAGATATGTGGAAACATCCCGCTACAAAAGATAATATAAAAAGGCTCGAATCGTTTGGCAATACAATCATTCCGGTAGAAAAAGGAGAGCTGGCCAGCGGGCTTACAGGAGAAGGGAGAATGGCCGAACCTGAACAGATACTTCAGTTTATTAGCGGCCTTTTTTTTTTAGAGAAAGATCTTGAGGGTAAAAAAGCGCTGGTAACAGCAGGCCCAACTTATGAACCTATTGATCCTGTTCGCTTCATTGGCAATCATTCCTCCGGTAAAATGGGTATCGCCATAGCCGAAGAACTGGTTAAAAGAGGAGCAAAAGTTGAACTGGTACTGGGGCCGGGCGCAGCGCCGTTTAATGGGTTGACGGCAACCATTCATCATGTGCAAACTGCCGAAGAGATGTACCAGGCCTGCATGAAAGCCTTCCCTGGATCGGATATTGCGGTGATGTCTGCGGCAGTAGCCGATTATACGCCTTCTTTTGTAGCTAAAGAAAAGATCAAAAAGAAGGAAGAGAAGTTTACGATGGCGTTAGAGAAAACAAAAGATATCCTCAGCAGCCTTGGCGAAAAAAAATATAATGGACAGGTGCTGGTAGGGTTTGCTCTTGAAACTGATAATGAAAGAGAAAATGCGATCAGTAAACTGAAAAATAAAAATGCGGATATTATCGTGCTGAATTCATTGAAAGATGAAGGCGCCGGATTCGGATTTGATACCAATAAGATCACCATCTTCGAAAAAAGCGGCAATGAGATCGCTTTTGAAAGAAAATCGAAACAGAAAGCGGCAAAAGATATCGTTGACAGAATTGTAAATATGCTTCATGATTAAGTTTTTAATTATTGTAAGTTTTTTATCGGCGGGCATGGCTCAAACCTCCATAGCGCAGGAGTTGCAGGCGCGGATCACCATCAATTCGAGCGCTGTTGGTTCGCAGGTAGATAAAAAAGTATTTCAGTCGCTGCAAACGGGGCTTCAAACTTTTTTGAATAACCGAAAATGGACTGATGATACTTATCAGCAAAATGAAAAGATCAGTTGTAATTTCCTGATCGTTATTAAGGAAGGCGATAACAATGTATTCAAAGCTGCGCTGACTGTACAGGCGGCGAGGCCGGTATATAATTCTTCTTATTCAACGCCGCTGATCAATTTCCAGGATGAGTCATTTACTTTTAAGTACGTTGAATTTCAACCTCTGGAATTTAATGAGAACAGGGTTTCCGGTTCAGACGGCCTGGCTTCCAACTTGACCGCTACGCTTGCTTTTTATGTAAATCTTATACTTGGTCTGGATTATGATTCTTTTGCGCTGAGGGGCGGCGATCCGTTTTTTCAGAAAGCGCTGACTATCGTCAATAATGCTCCGGATGGTCGCGATATATCTGGTTGGCGGGCATTCGACGGCAGAAGAAACCGTTATTGGCTGATAGAGAACCTGACCAACAATAAGTATGCAGTGATGCATGATGTTTTATATAATTATTACCGGCTGGGCATGGACCATATGTACGAAAATGAACCCGATGCAAGAGGCGCAGTGCTCAATGCCATCACGCAGCTCACAACGCTGAATAATGATCAGACGAATTCTATGATCATTCCTTTCTTTTTCCAGGGTAAGTCTACTGAGATCATCCGGATCTTTAAGAAATCTGCCCCTGACGAAAAACAGCGGGTGCAGGAAATGATGATCAGGCTGGATATCACCAATGCGAACGCTTATAAACAGGAATTGAAATGAGATTGTTGTTGTTTGTATGCGCATTCGCAGCGCTGGTTGCCTGTACCGATCACATGAAAACGCCTTCCGGTATCATTCCCAGGGATAAGATGGAACTGGTATTGTGGGATATGATCCAGGCCGACAGGTACGCTAATAATCATCTGCATAAAACGGAAGACAGCGCGGCGTTAAAGAAAGCTGGTTTTGAACTGTACAACCAGGTATTTCAGATCCATGGCATCACAGAAAAAGATTTTAAGAAGAGTTATCTTTTTTATATGAGCCATCCGGATATTGCTTACCGGCTTTTTGATTCGGTGGTTGCGCATACAGATAACCGGAGAAAGATAATTAATTCGGCTATTACAAAGAGAGATTCTTTACGCAATACAAACAGGCATGATTCTTTAAAAACAAAGGACCTGATGAACATAAAAGTTAATCCGGGCGCCTTCCGGAACCGCAAAGACTCCGCTATACGTGCCGGGTTATTAAATGTTCGCAAAGATTCTGCCAGCCGTGCCCGGGAGATTTCCAGGAGAAAGGATTCGGCCAACCGGTCTGCTATGATCATTCATAAAAGAGATTCTTTGGTGAGGCTGAAGTTGCTCAATAAGAAAAAACAAATTTTAAAGAAGCCGGCTACACCAGCTTTACCTGTTCCCTGACAAGACATAGTTAAATTATAAGCTAAGAAAAATCAGAACATCATGAATAAAGTTGTTTCCGGCGCCGGGGAGGCGATCAAAGATATCAGCGACCACTCAACGATCATGCTCGGTGGATTCGGGCTTTGCGGTATTCCGGAAAATTGTATTACGGCGTTGGTGGAAAGCGGCGTTACCGGACTTACCTGTATTTCCAATAATGCGGGGGTAGATGATTTTGGATTAGGACTATTGCTGAAAACGCGGCAGGTAAAAAAAATGATCAGCTCGTATGTTGGTGAGAATGCTGAATTCGAGCGTCAGTTATTAAACGGCGAGCTGGATGTGGACCTTATTCCGCAGGGAACGCTGGCTACCAGGATACAGATGGCTGCGATGGGCATTCCGGCTTTTTTTACGCCGGCAGGATATGGAACAGAGATACAGGAAGGAAAAGAGATCCGTGAGTTCAATGGAAAGATGCACCTAATGGAACATGCGCTGCAGGCAGATTTTGCCATAGTGAAAGCCTGGAAAGGCGATATATATGGCAACCTGGTATTCAGAAAAACCACGCGCAATTTTTCAACGTCGATGGCCAAGGCTGCAGCTATCACTATCGTAGAGGTAGAACATCTCGTTCAGCCCGGCGAACTGGAGCCCGACAGTATTCATGTTGCAGGAATATATGTGCACCGGATATTCGAGGGAAAGGGATATGAAAAAAGAATAGAGAAAAGAACAATTACCCAAAGAGCATAAAAGATTTTCATTATGGCGCTTGATAAATTCGGAATAGCCAAACGTATAGCCCAGGACTTACGGGATGGCATGTACGTAAATCTCGGGATCGGAATTCCCACGCTGGTCGCGAATTACATTCCCAAAGGATTATCCATTATGCTGCAGTCGGAAAATGGCATGCTGGGTATCGGTCCTTATCCTGATGATTCGGATATTGATGCCGACCTCATCAATGCGGGGAAGGAAACGGTGACCATCATTCCAGGCGGGGCTTTCTTCGATAGCGCGGAAAGTTTTGGTATGATCAGGGCAGGAAAGGTAGACCTGACTGTTCTCGGGGCCATGGAGGTGTCGGAAAATGGAGATATTGCCAACTGGAAGATCCCCGGAAAGATGGTAAAGGGAATGGGCGGGGCCATGGACCTGGTGGCCAGTGCAAAGAACATTATTGTAGCCATGATGCATACCAATCCAAAAGGCGAATCGAAGATATTATCGGCCTGCACCCTTCCGCTTACCGGCATGAAATGCGTAAAAAGAGTGATCACCGAGCTGGCTGCGCTGGATATTTTACCCGGAGGCGGTTTTAAGCTGATAGAGCGCGCTCCTGGCGTTACGGTGGAAGAAATCAGGGCAAAGACTGCGGGCAGGCTGATCGTTGAAGGAGAGGTTCCGGAGATGGTTCTGTAAGAAGAGGCATATAATGCTTTTAAGAGTTCGGGTCCATTGAAGATACATGAGCAGGTAGCCCGGGAGCTTTATGAATCAGGGCTGTTGCAGGCTATTGAAAAAATATTTCTTTCTGTTTACTTTCCCGCGATACATACGCGGCGATGATATAGAATACATACCTCACCATATATACCGATGCCAGCAGGATGAACCGCTCGTTTTCGGTATGGTTCGACAGCGGTTCAAAGTTTCGTAGTCCCTCGCTAAGCAGGAACATGGCATAATAACAGAAGGAGCCTCCAGCTATCCAGAAAAGCGGCGACCGGAGGTTGAATACCTCTTCATTGGAGATGATTATAATACAGAAAAGGCTGATCAGCAGAATAAGACAGGATATGAACATTTCAACAGGATGGGCATAATCGGTTATGCCTTCCAGTGAATAGATGGTCACTACTGTGGAAAGCACGGCGATCAGCAGGAAGCTAAGGCCCTGCCTGAGTTCAGCATGGCGGAGTTCCGACCTGAGCAGCAGCAGCAGAACGGTCATTTCAGCCATATTAAATACAGCGGTAATAAAATCGGCAATGGATGGGGAGGAAGTTACCGTTAGCAATAATACCTGTTTGAAGAACGCGATCAGGCACAGCGTAACCAGCGGCATTACTTTTTGCAGGGGATATGGCCTGCGAACAAAAAGCATAGCTAACGGGAACAAAGGGAGCAATACTGCCGCCAGTGAAAAAATAAATAATATGCTGCTACCGGTTTTTACCATGATGATTCAGTTCCATCAACCGGTCTTTCATAGGGGATTGAAAGCGAGCAGTAATTTAATCAATTAAATTATTCTTCACGGCAAAGAAAACAAGGCCTGCTGTGTTCTTTGCTCCGAAACGCTCCATGAGCCTGTCTTTAATAGCTTCGACAGTTCTGGGACTGACATCCAGTTTCTGGGCAATTTCATGCGCGGTGAATTCCATGCAGATGTATTTAACCACATCGCGTTCCCTGTCGCTAAGCGTAATTTCGCTGTTGATGGTAGGCGCTACTTTTTGCCGGTTATGTGATTTCTTAAGCAGGATCCTGTTCACGAAATTATTGAGGTAGTATCCTTTCGACATCACTTCCATGATCGCTTTCTTGATCTCCGAAGGGTCGGCGCTTTTAAGCAGGTAGCCGTTGGCGCCTATTTCCATCATGTGGCTCACGAACCTTTCATCTTCGTACATCGTGAGGGCGATGATATGTATCTGGGGATATTGTTTCGCTACCACTTTGGTGGTTTCTATTCCGTCTTTCATTGGCATTCGGAGGTCCATCAGAATAACGTCGGGCGGTTCTGGCGCCAGGGGCAGGTTGTCGAGAAGTTCCTGGCCGTTTTCGGCTTCCAGTACAAATTTTATATTTGTATATGGCCTGAGCGACAGTATAACGCCTTTCCGGAATATTTTATGATCATCGGCTATTGCGACTTTAATAGGACCCATAGGTATATGATATTGGCGTTTAAAAATACAGATTAATCGATCATGTTAAAGATTAATCGGGTAAATTTCAACGATGGCTAAAAATCAATAGGTAACGCTCCGTTCTTCCTTCACGGTAAGTTCTTCTGTTTTGGGAACTTCTATAGTCACTTTATAATAGGTCTGCGACATATCTTTTTCGAAGAATATGCGCCCTTGTAATAATTTCAAACGGCTCTGAATATTCTTTAGGCCCAGTCCGCCGCTGCTTTTATTCAGTTTCTCGAAATCGGCCTGTGTCAGCCCACGACCATCATGGTGCATACGAATATAAAGCTTAGATCCGCCCAGGTTCTGGGTAAGATGGATAAAGCTGGAATTGCTGTGTTTAAGGATATTGTTGATCAGTTCCTGGATAACGCGGAAGATGATCAGTTCCTGGTCGGCAACCAGTCGTTCGCGGTAATCGTGAAATCTGCAACTGGCGTTGAGGCTACCGGAGCCGCTTATTTTCTGGAAAAGGTCGTTAACCGCCGATTCCAGCCCGAAGTTCTTAAGGGTAGGGGGCATCAGACTATGGGAAATATTACGGATAAGCTGAATGGTATCGTCGATGATCTGTTTAGCGTTATAGATGCTTTGCAACTGGGCTGTTCTGTCGAGGTTAACGAGGTTTTCGTTGAGGTAAAGCCTTGCGGTGGCCAGCAGGGGGCCGGCATCGTCATGAAGATCGGCGGCGATGCGCTGTCTTTCTTCTTCCTGGAAGCGTATAGAGGCATTCAGCAGGGTTTTCTGCTGTTCATACTCCAGTTTCTGGAACCGGAGCTGGTAGCGGATAACCTTTCGCTGGTGAAAGATGATAAAAACGATCATTCCGATAGCGAGTACCAACATGCCAATTGTTCCGAAGAACAACATCAGCGATATTTCGCTTCCGGAGTTGTTAACTTGAAGAAAGATCATTTGCTAGGTAAATAGGGTGATAAGGGTTACGTTTTGTAAGGGTTTTCAAAAATGTCTTCAAAAGGGTGGTTTTCAAGGGAATCGGTTGGACTTGAGTGTTTCTTAATAGAAAACGCTATTGCAAAAAGAATATTCTTTGTAATGTTCGAAAAATAATTGATTTTCCAAAAGTTATCTCTAACTGACTTTTCTAATTCATCAGCTTGAATGAATAGGAATAGGGTTCCAGACAGGTAAACCATGAATCCTATAACAAACCAAAAGTTGCCATCTTGATAAATGAACATTACCATGGGCCTATTGAGTTGGTCAAATAAATAAAAGATACAAAAAATAACTATTAGAATAGATTCTACGGAGGCAGACAATGAGTCGAAATTCTGAGCTTTAGCTGAAATAAAGTAGACTATGGCAAATATGTAAAATGCAAGTGTTAAGGAAAGTATTATTCCTCTAAATATTTTACTTGAAAGGATGGAATAGAGAAAGTAGGCGAAAAAAGAATATTCAAGAATGGTATATATGCTCAGAATTTTATAAATCGTATTTTGGTGCTTAAGGTTGTCTAAGTGTAAAAGGGTACTGTCGACTACGAAAGAGAAAATTATATAAAATAAAAGTACCTTTACCCATAAACTTTTATTCTGTTTAAAGAATATAAAGAATACGAGTAAAGGTAAAATGTGAGAGAAATAACTAATATTTATAAGTAAATTGTCTATTACTGAGGTATTTAACCTCCAAATATATAAAACAACAGGTACTTATGGAATATTACTAGTAATTAGTCGATAGTCCAAGCCCAATCTTCGCTATCCAAAGATCTTACAGGTCCACCGCCAGTTTTGATGCGATCTGCAACAATGCCTTTGTTGATTTCCAATTGGCCATTGTTATTAATGCAAGTGAATTCTAAAATGGCTTTACCATCTTTGTTCAACCCTACATAAACTAATGTTTTTTCGCCCATTTCATTGTAAGCATTGAGGAATTTGATTCCAGAGCAGCTTGGCTGAGCAAGAATCTGATCAATGATAGTTCTTCCGATTACATAAGAATGTACATCATTCTCGTTAGCAGTTTGATAAGCTGTAACCATCTGATTTCCCAGTTCAAAGCCAATTTCTTCGCCAATAGCCGAAAGTGGTTTTGCGAGGGTCTGATTTTTTGCCATAATAGTAAGTTTTAAGAGGTGGTGAATGTTAGTTTATGAGTTAAAAAACCTCTAAAAAAAAAACTTGGCCAACAGGTATTTACTTGAACAAAAGAATTAATTTGCCCGAAATTGAGGCTGAGATGGTGTTTTGCCGAAATTTTGTTGTAATCTTACTATTGAAAAACGAGCAAAAACACTAATTTTAAATGGTATTTTTACTACCTAGAAAAGAGTAAATACGAAGGTAGTTTTTCGTTTTTTCTTCAGTTATTAACACTCCGTAAAAAAATGTGGATAAGTGTTTACACTTAGTAGGGGAGCGGGTTTTGGGGATTTGTTGTGTATAACGTTGCAATATATTAGAAATTTTGATACCAGGATACCAATCTGGGAAAATACAGGTTAAAAAGAGGTTCGGAGGGGTTGATGATCTAGGCCATGTTGAATTTTAGAATCTGAATATTTCGCTATGATTGAACCGGATGATAAATCCATAAAAGCTTTATTAACCCAATTTATAGCCAAACGAATATTTGCTTATGAGCTCAGAACTGGTGATCAAAGTATCCATTGCAGACGATCATAAGATTTTCAGGGATGGTATTAAAATGGCCCTTAAGGGAAAGGATTATTTAAAGATCCTTTGGGAGGCCGAAGATGGTAAAGACCTGATGCACAAGATGCAGCTTAAAAAACCTGATGTTCTATTAATGGACATCCGTATGCCTGAAGTTGACGGAGTAAATGCCATTGGCCTCATAAGAAAAGAATACGATGACGTAAAAATTATCGTTCTTACCATGTATGATGATCAGGAAATGATCACCAAAATGATGGAAATGGGCGCTAATGCCTACCTCACCAAGACCTCTGATCCAGAAGAAATATACCAAGCCATCCTCACCTGCATGAACGACGATTTTTATTTTAACGATCTGGTTAACAAGGCCGTTCTATCGAAATTGCAGACTAAAAGGCAGGTCAGGCAGTTTTACCCAAACCCTGTCAAATTCTCTGAAAATGAAGTAAGAAT
>JBDTVL010000009.1:0-13852 GCA_040007215.1 Flavitalea sp. | reverse complement strand
CGATCCAGGAAATGATTGATTTTCTCGTCGCCGAAAAGAAACTGGACCGGATGATTAACGAACTTGCTGAAAACGGAACTGCCTTAACGTCAGCCCAGATTAAAAAAATATACAGTCCGGTTGGCCTTGATATCGGCGCCGAAACGGCGGAAGAAATAGCCCTATCCATTGCCGCTGAAATAAAAGCGGTATTATCCGAAAAAAACGCTCATTCCTTAAGAGACAAGGAGGAACCCATTCATAACCGGTAATGCATTATTTCTCATGATTCAATATGGAATAATCATACTTGCCGCCGGAGGCTCTTCCCGTTTGGGCAAACCCAAACAGCTTTTGCCTTATCGCCGCAAAAGTTTGTTAGCCAATATTACCATCCAGGCGCTTGCCGTTCCCGATACTTTTACCATAGTGGTCACCGGCGCTGAAAATGAAGCTGTAGAAGAAGAACTGAAAGCTACGGGCGTAGCTACCTGCTATAATGCAGCATGGGTATCGGGAATGTCTTCGTCGATACAAAAAGGCTTACTGGAATTGAAGAATCGCTACGAGGTTAAAGCCTGTATCGTGGCCGTTTGCGATCAACCTTTCGTTACTACCGCCATCTTAAACAACCTTATCAAAAAACATATCGTCACTGGAAAAGGTATAATAGCTTCATCTTATGCAGGCGTTTCAGGAACGCCATCGCTTTTCAGCAAAAAATATTTTGAAGACCTTTTACATTTGGAGGGAAACGAAGGAGCTAAAAAACTATTGGCCAAATACGAATCAGATGTTTTGACTGTCCCATTCAACAAAGGGGAAATAGATATTGATACGCCTGAAGATTATGACAACCTCATCAGATCAGCTTATCCGGCGTAATGGGCAACTGCCTTATTCTTTTACCTGTGGCATTATATACTGCATTGGCAACAGAACCGGCAAAACCTATAAGGGCTATCTCTCCCATTCCTTTAGCGCCAATAGGATTGATGATTGGATCGGGCTTATTAATAAAGAGCACGTCAATAAACGGAGTATCTGCATTAACCGGAACATGATAATCGGCCAAATTATTATTTACATATCTTCCATACCGATGATCTATAACCGCTTCTTCCGTTAACGCCATACCGATCCCTCCCACTACGCCGCCAATCATCTGGCTACGGGCCGTTTTCTGATTCACGATCTTCCCGGCATCGCCAACGGTAACTACCTGTTTTATCCTTACTTCGCCGGTTAAAGGGTGAACATTCACTTTGGTGAAATGAACAGAGAAAGAATACATTGAATATTTCTCCTGCTCTTTAGTTCCTTTGGATTCTTTGGTAAGTTCTAACTGGGTCAAATTATTTTTCCGGAGAATATCTGTATAGGCTATACTTGCAGCGCTGTTTGCAGCCAATGAAATATTACCATTGTTAAATACCAGCTCGGTGGTTTTTTTTCCTTCGAAGTCCGGGCCATCCGCTTTTGCAGCCAGCTCCGTTAATTTTACTTTAAAGTCGGCGCATAACTCGTACACTGCCGATCCCAGCGTGGATGTAGTTCCAGAGCCGCCCTGGGAGGGGCCATTAGGAAGGGAAGAGCTGCCTAACTGAAATTTTATTTTTTCCTCAGGCATTCCAAGCGCTTCCGAAGCGATGTTGACCATAGCGGTTGCTGTACCTGGTCCCATATCGCTTACCGCACTTTGTAATAGTAAGCTTCCATCATCTTTTAATATTCCCTTCACGGTAGCTTCCCACCGTCCAGCGCCAAAAACGCCGCCGCCGATGCCATAACCTACCAGCATTCCATCCTCCTCCATCGAACGCGGCAAAGGATTTCTTTTATCCCAGCCAATCTTTTCCGCGCCCAACTGGTAACATTCCTTCAGGAACTTGCTCGACCATGGCTGGCCGGACTGCGGATCTGTTTCCGCATGATTCCGCAACCTTAATTCAACGGGATCAATTTTCAATTTATAGGATAGTTCATCCATAGCCGATTCCAACGCAAAACAACCCGTGGCTTCGCCGGGACCGCGCATCCATATAGGTGTGCTCACGTCAAGCGCCAGTATTTTATAATCGGTATTTACATTAGGGCACGCATAAAGCATCTGCGATACGCCTACGATCCCTTCGGTGAATTTTTCATAGGTTGATGTTAACCCCACAGCAGCATGCGTGATACCGGTTAGTTTACCGGCAGCCGTTGCCCCGATGCCAATCTTTTGCCAGGCATAAGGCCGGAAACCCACCATAGTAAACATCTGTGCCCGGGTGATCATTAATTTAACCGGGCGTTTCGTCTTTTTTGCGGCGATGATAGCGGCTATTTCATGTGGCCATACCCGTAAGGCGCTGCCAAAAGCGCCGCCCACATATTCGGCTATCACTTTTACATTCTTTTCCGGCAAGCCGAATGCCTGCATGATGCTGGCCTGCGTATCCTTTGGTCCCTGTGTTTTATCATACACGGTTACTTTATCATCTGCTTCCCATACAGCGGTAATAGCATGCAACTCCATCGGGTTATGGGTTTCTATGGGCAGGATATATTCTTCTTCAATAAATACTTCCGCCTGCTTAAAAGCCTCTGCTTCGCCCCTGAGGTATCCTTTTTCGCCATCGCCGGTTAATGCCGTTGCCTTACCGATATTTTTCAGGAAATCTGTTTCATGAGCCTGCTCTTCATAATTCGCTTTAACCAAAGAAGCGGCATATATAGCGCGCTCGTGAGTATCAGCTACTACAATAGCTATCGGTTGACCATTAGCATAGATCGTGTTGTCGTAAAATATTTTTAGTCCCGGCCAGTCCTGTGCATCAGGGTTTACCTTTTTATCAGCAGGCGCAAATCCAGGAACTTTTGGCGCATTCAGGTAAGTGATGACCGCTAATACGCCAGGCGCATTTTCAGCGGCCCTGGTATCCATGCTTTTAATTTTCCCTTTCGTTATGGTACTACCTGTCAGCGCACCATAGGTCATACCGGGCAACGAATGTTCGGCGGCATATCTTGCTTTGCCTGTTACCTTGTCCTTACCGTCTACACGGTCGGCAGGATTCTTTTTTTTATCTGCAAATAAAAAATTGCTGTTCATCATCTTTAGTTAACTGGAAGTAAAAATTGTCGGGCATTTAATGTTCGGGTCGGATGATCCTGAATTGAAGGATCGTCATGAAATGCAATATTATTTTAACTGATCCCACACGCCTTGCTCAACGCTTCTTCAATTGCAGCGGGCGCCAGCTTCTTTTTGAAATCATTTTCGCCATACGATCTGGCGTTAGCCATATCAAGGTCTGCCGCCTGCCGGAATATTTTCCGCGATATGTCTTTACCAACCAGAAATTTTTCTGCATGGGCGAGTCGCCAGGGTTTATGCGCCACGCCACCCATTGCCAGACTTACTTTTTTAATGGTATTTCCTTCCAGCTCCAGCGCGGCCGCTACCGATACCAGCGCAAAAGCGTATGAAGCGCGATCCCTGATTTTCAGATAGTGATTTTTCGTGTAGGTATTACGGGGAATATGCACGCTCGTGATCAGTTCGCTTTTCCGCAAAGTGTTATCCTTTTGAGGCATTGTTCCCGGAAGGCGGTGGAAGTCGGTAAATAAAATTTTACGGGCGCCTTTCGGTCCTTGTAAAAATACTGTTGCATCAAGCGCTGCGAGGGCCACGCACATATCGCTGGGATGAACGGCTATACAGGAATCGCTGGCGCCAAAGATGGCATGCATACGATTATAGCCTTTCATCGCTCCGCATCCTGATCCCGGCGCTCTTTTATTACAGGGCATCTCTGTATCATAAAAATAAGTGCAGCGTGTTCTTTGCATCATATTGCCGCCAACAGTAGCCATATTTCTTAACTGCGCCGAGGCTCCAGCATTCAGCGCCATCGACAATAAGGGATACTTCTTTGTTACCAGTTCATGTTCCGCCACCTCGCTGTTGAGGGCCAGCGCTCCGATGGTCAATCCCCCAGAAGCAGTATCTTCTTCAATCTGTTTAAGCGGCAGGCGATTAATATCTATGAGTCGCGCCGGCGCGGTAACGCCTCTTTTCATCAGGTCTACCAGGTTTGTGCCTCCTGCGATAAAACCGCCGGATGGATGTTTTACCAGGGCATCAATAGCTGATCCAACAGATGATACGCTTATGTATTCAAAGTTATTCATATGGCATACCCTCCCTTTTTCACATCCAGGATCGCATCAACAATATTCGGATAGGCGCCGCAACGGCAGATATTTCCACTCATGTATTCGCTTACCTCTTCCCTGCTGTTGGCATGGCCCTCACGTATACAAGCAACCGCCGACATCACCTGGCCGGGTGTACAATAACCGCACTGGAACCCGTCAAACTTAATAAAAGCAGTCTGCATCGGATGCAGTTGATCGCCATTTGCGAGTCCTTCAATAGTGGTTATTTTTTTGCCTTCATTCATAACGGCGAGGGAAAGACAGGAATTGATGCGTTTGCCATCTGCATGTACCGTACAGGCGCCGCATTGCCCATGATCGCAACCTTTCTTGGTACCCGTCAGCCCCAATTGTTCGCGAAGAAAATCCAGCAGGGTAACCCGGGGTTCAACAGAAATCTGATGCACTATGCCATTCACTTCCAGTTGCACCGGAACCTTTTCAAAATAAGAAGCGATCTTTTCATCATGGGTTGCCGCCCTGGTAAGCATCGGGGAAGCGACAGTGAGCGCCGCTATGGCTGTAGAATTTTTCAGGAAGCCCCGCCGGCTTGTTGAATGGCGCTCCTGGTTATTTTCATTGGTTGTTTTGTCCTGGCTCATGCGTAAATTTATATTACTAAATTTACCCTTTCCATGGAACGCAGAAAAATAATTATTGTGGAATGCTTATCCTACATGTATAAACTATAAACAAGAAAATGACCATTGAAAATAGCTTATTTCTTTTTCTCCGACGACTGCTGCGCCATCTTCCTCGATCGGTTAAAATAATCATCCAGTAATTCAATGCCGAATTCTTTTACCATTGCTTCAGCGCTGACGGTTGGATGATTACTGGTAATTAATACGGCGCCAAGTCGGCCGGGATCAGTAATGTCAACAGCTTCCTTATATTTTTCTTTCAATGCCCGCAGTTTGTCCCAGTTTAAATCGAGGTGTGCGAGCCGATAATCGAGATTTATCCGGGTTACGGCAAAATCAAAATAATTAGTGCTGCTGGCCACCACATCGCCAAGTGGATTGCGCACTTCGGAAGGGATCTGGCCGGAGCCCATGGCGCCGACAAAAAAAGACCGGCTGGAAAAAGCCCAGTTGCTTTGAAGAGCATCGCCGCCATGATACATGGAGGAGAACAGGATAATATTAGGTTTAGCGCTTACATACTTCTGCCTCAATTCATCAAAATTCAGGTCAAAACAGATCACGCTGGCCACACGACCAAAATCACAATCAAATACCGGCACTTCACTTCCTGCTTTAATTCCCCCCTGCATTTCTTCCATAGTAGGGAAATTTTTATCGTATGCGCCAACCATCTTTCCTTCCCTATCCAGCAGCACGCTTGAATTTCTCCACACGCCATCTTCTGCCATGCGTTGCATCCCAAAAGCGACATAACAATGATTTGCTTTTGCCACCGAACTGAAATAATCCAGCACCTGATTTTTTCTGGCGTTCAGGTACTTCAGTTTATCCACGTCCGACAGTCCCCGTGGATAATCGCAGGTTTCTGTGAGCAGGATAAGATCAGGATTATAGGGTAATACCTGTTTTAACTGACCGCGCCAGAAATCAATAACCTCCTCTACCACACCCTGCAAACGATCAGTCTTATCTACTGAAGGCCGGGTTCCAATGGTAGCAACGGTAACATACCTGGCCCCATTAACATTTCCCGCCGCAACGGTAAATAAAACAGCCATCATGGAATAGAAAATATAACGCCTCTTCATATCTTTTTTATTTATGACTCTTTTATTAATAGTCTGTGTACAGTCATGACCATTACCATCGGAGTTTAAAAGTACGATCCGGTCCTGGTGTCTGCACACTTTCATTTAACAGCCGGTCATTTCTGCACTATATTTTATTGCCATCCCGGATTCTGAGTCAGCTTCGGGTTTAATACAATTTCACTGGGAGGAATAGGATCCAGGTAATCGCGATCTATCTTAAATGCATAACCGCTGGGTAATGCATCCTGGAACGGATCAAGAAAACCATTGGCATCAACAGGAAAAAAAGTGGAGGCAATCTGTGATCCCTTAAATCCTTTTGGCCTTTTACCAACGATCAGTTCATCAGCAGCAGCCCAGCGGGCTATATCCGGCCAGCGGAATCCTTCCACAGAAAGTTCAACACGACGTTCACGGCGAATTTCATTAATGATAGGCGACAAAGACGGAAAATCCCAATTAGGATCTGTAGTAATACCTCCAAGCGTTAAAGCAGGCATTCCCGCCCTGGCTCTTAGCAACCCGATAGAATTATCCAGATCGGTCTGCGTAATGGAACCTAGTTCAGCTTTGGCCTCTGCAAAGTTCAGTAGCGCTTCCGCATACCTGAAATGAATAGCGGGAGTTTCTTCGTAGTTAAGACTATGAACGCTCATCAGTGGATCATAAGTTTTACGAAGCACATATCCTGTGGGAGCATAAAACTCTGTGGAGGAGTTGAGATTAACGTAGGCATCGTTCCATGTTTCTATGGCATCTGTTACTTTCCAGGGAGCGTCGGGCGCAAAAATTGTTTGATTAAACCGGGGATCTCGGTTTTTCATTTCGTCCGAAATATTGGAATAACCCATAAATAGCGAGCTGGCTGCAATAGGTTTACCATCGGTGCATAAATAAGAATCGGCCAATCCCTTTGTCAATGATTTACCAAAAGGATATTCCAGTATATAATTTCTGTTATTGGTGATATCGAGCGCAACAGAAAATTGCTTCCACAGTAACACTTCCCTGGTTTCGGAATAATCGCGCATTTTAAACAGATCATAATAATCGGAAGCAGGCGTTCCGGTATTATAAATTTCCATTTGCCCGGAGTTCATCATTGTTGTAGCAGCTTCCACTACTTTGTTGAAATATTTATCCGGCTCTGCGCCACTAACGGCAAAAGGATCGCCTGTATGATATTTTTCCCATGTGCCTTCAAATAGCGCCACTCTTGTCTGCAGCGCCAGCGCCACCCATTTATCAACCCGCGTACCCGCTTCATTTCTGTCTTCGGTAAGATACATAGCGGCCGAATCAAGATCTAAAATAATGTTATCAGCTACTATATTCCTCGGCGTCCTTGGAGCAAACAGTTCAGGAGAATTGGTGGCCAGTGTGGAGGCATTATAGGGAACATCGCCAAATCTTTGCAAAAGTCCATAATAGATGATCGCTCTGAAAAAATGCGCTTCTCCAACATATTGTTTGTAGGTATCAAAATCCGCTTCGCATTTTCGGTAATTATCGAAGAAATAATTAATGCTTCTGACATTTGAAAAACCCCAGTCAGCGCCTGAGAAAACAGTTCTTGTTCCTTTTAAGCGGTCATCAGGGGCATTGCTGGAAATTTCGTTATCGCTGTTGAAATCATCGGCAGAGCCATTGTAAGGGTTATTGAGAATGCGCCCCCATTGAACCGGAAGAATGGCGTCATTATAGAACTGGTTCATATAGATCAGCATATCATTAGGCTGTAGAAAGAAAACCTGCGAAGAAATCTGATCTAATGGATACTTATCCAGTAAATTTTTCTTACATCCGTTTAAAATGACAAGCAGTATAAAAAAACTGATTGCTTTTTTAATATGTTTCATATCCGTATAAGTTTAGAAAGTTATATTAAGACCACATGACAGTATTTTCGAGATAGGATACACATAACTGGCTGCTTCCCGGCCGCCCAATCTGTAATCGGAAGCGAAAGCGGTTTCCGGATCGAGCACTTTTGGCAGACTGGTTAACGTGATCAGGTTTTCTCCCGAAACATAAATTCTTGCGTTTTGAATAAAGGCCTTTCTAGAAAGCCTCACGGGAATAGTATACCCTAATTGCAAATTCTTTAACCTCAGGTAAGCCGCATTGAGTGTATAGCGCGACTGATCCTGGTGATTTTTCATGAAGAGGTCGTAGTCAAAATATGGCTTTGGAAAATAGGCGTCTGTATTCGGGCCCAGTATATTTGTTTCATCTGAAGGCCTCCAGTAATCTAATGAAGGACTTCCTTTATCTATTGAAGATTCTGAACCGGGCGAACCGCCGGGAATAATTCCATAGAATACGCTAGCGTTTTGATCAGGTAAATAATTGCGTTTGCCAATGCCCTGCCAGAACATGCTGAAAGAAAAATTCTTCCATGTAAATCCTGCTGAAAAACCTATACTGTACCGGGGAGAAGTATTTCCAATCACTTTAAGGTCGCCATGATTGCTTAACGTTCTTTCTCCATCATTAATAATGCCATCGCCGTTAAGATCTTTATATTTCATATCGCCAGGACCCCAGCTACTATAATATTTTGACTGATCAGCCATCGGCTCTCCAACTTTCTGGATAAGTGCATCTGTTTGAAAACCCCATATCTCTCCATACGTTTTACCTATATACCAATCGTCGATAGTTTTATTGTCATTCTTATATTTCAGGATGGTTGATTTGTTATCTCCCAGGGTTAGTTTAACGAAGTAATTGATATTTTGCGTGATCCGGTCTCTCCAGTCTAATGATAATTCGAAGCCTTTAGTTTCCAGTTCAGCATTATTCTCATAAGGCGCGGATGTACCCAGAACAGAAGGGAGATCAAGCGCAGGCCCGAACATGTTACTTGTTTTTCGGCGGTATACATCGAATGACAGGCCCAAACGATTATTCAGGAACCCGGCATCCATACCCAGGTTCAATGTTGTTACAGTTTCCCAGGTAAGGCTGCTACTGGTAATATCGGGAGCTAATGCATAGATAGGACGCGTTCCATTGATGACATACGGAAGATCGCTGCCGATAGGTATAGTAGATAAATATAAATAATTACTTACATTCTGATTACCCAGCGAACCATACGAGCCTCTTATTTTTAAAGCGTTCACATAATGGGCTATCGGATTCCAGAAATTTTCTTTTGAAATATTATATCCCGCGGAAGCAGAAGGGAAAAATCCAAACCGCGAATTACTGGCAAACCTGGATGATCCATTGTAGCGTCCACTGACTTCCAGCAGATACTTTTCTTTGAAATTATAATTCAATCGCCCGAATACCGCCTGGGTAGACCAATGCCCCCGGCTATCGCCCAGCGTACTGGCCCCGGTGGCTGTATTAATAGAGGGCACTTCTATCGTAATAAGATTTCTTCTTGAACCTGTAAGGTTTTTATCATTCTCCAGTTCTTCTTCATACCCCACCATCGCTTTGAAAAAATGCGGGCCCACATATTTCTCATAAGAAGTAAGCGCATTGAAAATATAATAGTTGCTGCTACCCTGGCTTTCCACAACGCCGCTGCTGGATGTTCCGATATTTCCTATCGCGCCAGTAGGAATCTGCACAGGCACTGGTTTAGGGTTCTGAAAATTGGAGGTGGAACCAAAATTATAGTTATAGGTAATATTTGTTTTCCATCCTTTAATCGGTTCCAGCTCTGTTCCCAGCTTCAGCCATAGGTCATCAAAAACGCTCTGATCCCTGCCGCTGCTTTGGAAAGACCTGACAATAGGGTTCGCAATACTTCCATCCACATTATGCATGGGCGTCATCGGTGCAAAGGAAAAGATCGATCTGAAATTATAACTCCTGTTGGTACCTACAATACCCAAAGGATAATCCGTTGAAGTCTGAGCATATTTAGTGCCCATATCAAAACGTATCCATTTATTGACCTGAGAAGTAACATTCGCCATCACATTATATCTTTTGTAAGAATCATTACCCCAGTTATACAAGCCGCCCTGGTTATAATATCCTGCAGAAACATAATACTGTGTTTTTTCATCTCCGCCTTCCAGGTTTACATTGTGTTTAACGGAGAAGGAATTCTTTTTTAGAAATAGATCGGGCCAGTTATTATTGGCATTGCCCTGCCATCTTCCATTCCAGATAATACGTGGCGGGTTAGCGGTATCGTATTCGTTTTTATACGTGCCCGCCATATAACCTTTTATTCTTTCCACCTGCTCATCGGGATATACAGGCGCCAACCCTTCATTTGCCTGCGCCTGGTTATATGCCGTTGCCCATGTTAAAGCATCTTCGAATTGGGGAACACGAATAGGTGAAGCCCAGGCCAGGTTAGTATTATACTGAATCCTGATGCCCTTATTCTTTTGTCCCTTTTTAGTAGTGATCAGCACTACGCCGAATGGCGCGCGTGAACCATAAATGGCCGATGCAGAAGCGTCTTTCAATACAGATACACTTTCTATCGACTGAGGGTCGAGGTTATCAATATATCCTTCAACGCCATCTACCAGTATCAATGGGCTGGAACTGCCCGAAATAGATCCCAGCCCCCTGATATTCCAGGAACTGGCGGAACCTGGTTCTCCTCCACGGTTCGACATAGCTATATTGAGGCTGGGTGAAAGTCCCTGTAACATCTGCGAAACATTTGCCGCAGGCCTGTTTTGTAGCGCTTCTCCCGATACCACATCGATGGCGCCGGTCATATTAATTTTCTTCTGGGTGCCATAACCTACTACCACTACGTCTTCCATTTTAATTTCACTCTGCTTCATTTGAATATTGACCGCTCCGGCTTTCAGCGCTTTTATTTCTACGTTCTCATACCCGATATAGGAGATGACAAGTATGCCTCCTTCATTCGGCGCCTGTAAACTAAAGTTTCCATTGGCATCGGTATTGACGCCGATATCGGAGCCCTTTAATTTTACTGAGGCTCCGGCAAGAGGGATTCCATTAGGGTCTGTAATACGGCCGGTAACTGTAAAAGGCGGAGGTGGCGGGGTGAGAGGATCAGGACGCAACTCCTCTTTAGATTGAACAACGATCGTTTTACCTTCAATCATATAAAAGAGCGACTGATTTCGAAAGCAGTCCTGTAAAAAAGCTTCCAGCGGAGTTGCTTTAGCGTTAATGGTTACATGGCTGGCGCTTTCCACCACTTTGTAATTATAAAAAACCAGGTATCCTGTTTGTTCTTCAATAACAGAGAAAACCTTTTCCAACGATACATTCCTTCCCGAAAACGTAACCACCTGTGAATAGGTATGCGCGTTCGCGTTAATAAGAAATGAAATAAAAATCGCTACAGTTAGTTTCATAGCTAGCCAACTTTGCCTGCTGAACGGAAACCAGCTTTTCAGCAACGGCTTCTCATAATTAGCCTGTAAAAGCATAAATTGCAATTGTTTTGGGTTTACAAAAAGTATTCTGCAAATGGTTACTTGGATAAACCCTTTACAAACTATTCCGCGTTGCGGAATTCGTCCAGGAGCGCCACTAACGCTCCTGGTTCTCGTTTATAGAAGGTTTACACCGTTAATATAGGTGTATAGACCTCTGAAGAAGGATTCAGGACTAATGAAGATTGATTTTTTTATTCCACTAATTAAAAATGGACTTTGCAGATCAGAAAAAATTTCCGAGAATCCATGTCATGAGCACAGTTAAATAACTGACATCATGATCCTGTAAATATTTTCGTAATTGCCTCAGCGCTTCTACCAGGTGATTTTTAACCGTGTTATAAGAAAGGCCCATTTCATGAGCTATCTCCTCCAGGCTAAGTCCCTGATGACGGCTGAGCTGATATATTTTTCGCCTTTGAGGAGAAAGGGTTATCAATCCTTTATCGATCAGGCTGATCGTTTCCTTATAATCGATCTGATTGAAAGCAGCATTGCTATTGGCCGTCATCCTTGTTTTAAGCGCATTGGCCAGTTTTACGTCGCGGGCGGCTTTATTAAAAAAATCCATGCATTCGTTCCTTACCATTCGGAAAATGTAATGATCTATATTTTCTATCCTCGCCAGGCCGGCTCTTTTTTTCCATAGATTTATAAAAATTTCCTGGGCTATATCTTCCGCGGCATCGTGATCGCCTGTTATGGCCATCGCATAATCATGAACAGGTTTTTTGAAGCTATCGAACAGGCTTCTGAAGCTTTCCTGTTCATCATTTGTATGCTGGAAACCGGTCATTTTTATAAATTAAAAAACAGACAATAACGCACTCTTCTTATTCTAAGGTAAATAACTAATAAGAAAATAAAATAAAAATGTTATCGCCAACTAGTCCTAAAATTCGTTTAACGGGTTATATGGATGAACATATCGAAATACTAAAAGCGCCTATTCTATGGATATGCAGCAAAGAATCAATTTCTTTTTCGACAGGTACGTAAAAAGAGAAATTTCTCCGGATGAGTTTGATGAATTATTAATATGGTTACATGACCTGAATGAAGAAGAAACGAGGCTATTCTCTGCTCCGCTGAAGGAATTATGGGAACAAGCCAAAGCTGGGCAGCTTCCTTCTACAGCGCACCAGGTAAACTGGGAGCGCGTATTTCAGCAGGCGATAAATAATGAAAGCGCACCGGTCATTTCGATAGAAAAAAATAAGCCCGGAAATGTTTGGTTAAAGATATCTGCGGCAGCCGTACTTATTCTCAGTCTTTCAGCCGGCGGCTATTGGTTCCTGGCAAATAAAAAAACATCGCAACAGCAAGTTGTAAAAGTTTCTCCTGATATTCGTTTACCTGAAACTGTTCTTCCAGGAAATAAAACAGCCACGCTCACTTTATCAAACGGTTCTAAGATCCTGTTAAACGATGCCGCTAATGGAACGCTTGCACAGCAAGGCGGCGCAAAAGTAATCAAACTGGATAGCGGGCAGTTAATGTATAAGGCAGATAATGCCAGTGAAGTGGTCTATAACCTGATCTCTACGCCAAGAGCCGCGGAATACCAGATCATTCTGCCAGATGGCAGCAAAGTATGGCTCAATGCCTCCTCATCATTGCGTTTTCCCACCAGTTTTAAGGAAAAGGATCGCAGGGTTGAGCTTACGGGAGAAGGATATTTTGAAGTGGCAAAGAACCAGGGCAAACCTTTTAAAGTGAAAATAATGCGCCCCTCTGAAGAAGAAGGCGGCGATATGGAAGTGGAAGCGCTGGGTACTCATTTCAACATCATGGCCTACAATAATGAAGACGCTATAAAAACAACTTTGCTGGAAGGTGCAGTAAAAGTAAGCCAGGGCTCTTCGAGCAGCTTTCTACAGCCCGGCAAACAAGCGCTATTAAACAGGGCAAGCGGAAATATCCGCGTCCTGCCTACCAATGTGAATATTGCTGTAGCTTGGAAAAATGGGTATTTCTATTTTGAAAAAGCAGACGTTAAAACCATTCTCCGCCAGGTTGGACGCTGGTATGATCTTGATATCGTTTACGCTCAAACGCCGCCCGACCTGATCTTTTCAGGAAAGATAGAAAGGAATTTACCGTTGTCGGGTATACTGCGCCTGTTGCAGCATAGTAAGATCCATTTCCGAATAGAAGGGAAAAAACTTACTGTTCTTTCCTGAGTCTAAATCGGCGCTATTAATCCATTACACCTTCTATATTATAATTAACAAATTTTGCCGGCGCATTGCCCTTTCATAATCATGAATCCTGTTTATGAAAACAGCAGAAAAGAGGTAACTGGTATATCGCTATCGCTTACTACAGGCTTTCATTATTTATCTGCTTTAAATAAACCGTTAAAATCTTTATTAAAATGAAAAGAATACTTATTATTCTTTCTATACCTGCTCTTGTTTCCTGCAGCAGCGACACTATGAAAAACGAGCAAACTAATGTTATACCATTACCAGCAGCTTATGCAGGCTCAACCTCCTGGGGCATCGACGCTCCCGACGATACAGAC